>JALYPB010000065.1 GCA_030856585.1 Gemmatimonadota bacterium
GTACAGGGGAGCATTCTCTTCCTCAGTCTGGTCTTCGTGATGGTGAACCTGATAACCGACTTGCTCTATGCGCGGGTGGACCCGAGGGTGGCGTATGATTGAGGCGGGACAGCGGGACAGCGGGAAAGCGGGGAAGCACAAGCCTGTCATCCTGAGCGCAGCGAAGGATCTCTTGATCCTCCTGGGCACCCTCTCGGTTCTCGCTGCCCCTGCAAGCGCACAGTCCCTCGCCAAGCGCCTCGACGCTCGCCTGGATCGTCCACCCTTCAACAGGCAGCTCTGGGGCGTGGCACTCGTGGACCAGACCGGGCGACTGGTCTATGGACGAAACGCGGATCGCCCCTTCATTCCGGCAAGCAACACGAAGCTGGTCGTCAGCGCCGTCGCGGCAGCCCTGCTTCCACCTGACTGGGGGGTAAAGACCAGCGTGTACGGCGGACCGGTGGTCGGCGGTATTCTCCTGGGAGACCTGGTGCTTTACGGCCGGGGTGACCCAACCATGGACCGCCGCTGTTACGCCACCGACTCCATGCTCCAGGGAGTGTGCGACACCGACCCGTTCGCCCGCTTGCGGCAGCTGGCCGATTCGCTGCGGGGCCTGGGCGTGCAACTGATCACCGGGGACGTGGTAGGCGACGGGAGCTACTTCGAGCCCACCCTGATCCATCCCAACTGGGAGCAGTTCGATCTCAACTGGTGGTACGCCGCCCCGGTCTCCGGACTCGGCTTCCACGACAACAGCCTCGACTTCACCTGGCAGCCGGGCCCGGCGCCCGGCGCCCCCGCGGTGATCTCGATGAGCCCCGACCTGGGCGACGTTTCCTTCGAAAACCGCACGGTAACTGTGCCGCCTGGAGGCGAATCGGACATCGGAGATCGCTTCTTTCGGCATCCCGGCACGCTCCAGATCTGGGCCGAAGGCACCGTGGCCCTCGACAGCCCGCGACACCTCGAATCGTTCGCGCTGCCGGATCCGAACCTGTACGCCGCACGAGCCCTGCGCCAGGCTCTGGCGGACGCGGGCATCGCTGTCGCAGGCACCACCCGGTCCACCACCGACTCCACCCTCTACGCCGGCTTGCGGGCAACCGCGCCACTGGCAGAGGTGTTCTCCCGCCCACTGCGAGATTTGATCTTTCCGATCTTGAACACCAGTCAGAACTGGTTTGCGGAAATGTTGTTGAAGCAGCTGGGCAAACAGTTCGGGAGGGCTGGCTCCTGGCCCGAAGGACTGGAGGTGGAGCGGCGCTTTCTGATCGACTCGGTGCGAGTGGACTCGACCCAGATATCCCTGAGTGATGGCTCCGGTCTCTCAAGCACCAATCTGATAAGCCCTGTGGCGTTTACCCAGATACTCCGCTTCATCCGGCGCCACCCGCGCTATGCCACGTTTGCGGCCGGGCTCCCGCAGGCGGGGGCCGCAGGCTCGCTCCGTACCCGATTCGTGGGAACGCCGCTGGCAGGACGGGTCCGAGGAAAAACCGGAAGCATCTCGCGGGTCAACACCCTCTCGGGTTACATCGAGCTGGATCGAGGGAGATTTCTGACCTTCTCCGTGCAGGCCAACCACCACGCCCAGTCGGGCCGCTCTATTCTGGGAGTAATTGACAGTGTTGTTGTAGAAATGGCGAAAGGGATGAGGTGAGAGCAGGTGAGAAACCAGCGTAAAGAAAAGCGTGAGCGGTGAGCGGTAAGCGGGGACCGTGGTACTGGAGCCGAGCCTTGGGCGCGGTCCTCCTTGGGGCGGTGGTCTTCGCCGCGGCGGCCCGGCGAGCCGCCAAGCAGGGCGTCGGTACCGATTTCCACGTGTTCTGGCAGGCAGGATACGACTTTGCCCATGGCCTGCCGCTCTACCAGTCGCTCCCCGGCGCCCGCCACTTCAACTACCCGCCGTTCGCCGCTCAAGTCTTCCAGATACTCGGCCTCTTTCCGCTGAAAACGGCGGCCCTGTTTTTCTACGTTGCGAGTGTCGGACTCATCCTCATCGCGGCCTGGCTATCCCGCGATATCGTACGGCGATTCCAGCCGCTGGTCCCGCCCGGGGCGCTGCCGCTGGCCCTGGCGATTCTCTGCTCTGCCGGATTCATGCTGGACAACCTGGTGCACGTTCAGGTGAATCTGTTGACGTTTGTCCTCTGCCTCCTCGGCGTACAGGCGCTCGTGTCGAAGCGGGAGCTCGCCGCGGGAGGCTGGCTCGCGGCGGCAACGGCCATCAAGCTCACGCCCGTCTTCTTCCTTGCCTGGGCCGTGATTCGGGGCAGCCGACGGACTCTCGCAGCCATCGCCCTGTTCGGAGGGTTATGCCTGATGCTGCCGGTCATTCAGCGAGGGGCCGCGCAGGGATCGGCGGACCTGACGGACTACTATGGAAGCTTTCTTCGGCAGTTCGCTGCCGGAGGCGTGGTTACGAATTATCGTAACCAGAATCTTGCCGCTCTAGTCTACCGGGCCGCTGTTCCGGCGGCAGCGGAAGATGTGCCCCCTTTCGACTACGCCTACCTGCCTTCCCTCGCGGCGGCCGCGCCCACGATCTATCGGGTGCTTGCACTGGTGGTACTGGCCGCCTTCCTCACCCATATGGCGCGGTTGAGGCTCGCCAGGCGTCCGGTCGGCGCCCTCGAGATCTCCAGTGTTTTCCTGGCAGGCCATCTGTTGTCGGGAATCACCTGGAAGGCGCACCTGGTCACTCTATTGTTTGTGTTTTATGCCTTCTTCGGGTTGGATTTCGCTCGGTTCGAGAGAATGGGGCGATTGGCGCTTGGACTTGCGTGGGCCGGCATAGTGGCCATAGGACTGGGACGGGACCTGGTCGGCAGTCGTCTCCATCACTACATGGCCGGTTACAGCGTGTTTGTGTGGGTAATGCTGCTCTTGTTTGGGCTTTGCGTGGCTTGGGGGCCTCTATCCCTACGATCGCGAGGGGACGGCACGATAGGCGATCCCTCGCTTCGCTCGGGATGACCCGAAAAGCTGGCTTCCCGTCTTTCCCGTCTTCCCGCCTTTCCCATTAATCATCTTTCTGCCCGAACAACGCCATGTTTGACGAGTGCCCCGGGTTCACCTTGGCCTTGGGATTGATCCAGTGCACGGCGTTGTTCACCGCGATACACGCCTCCCCGGCACCGGTGGCGATGAGCTTGAGCTTGCCGGGGTAGCTGGTGATGTCCCCTGCGGCGTAGATCCCGGGCACGTTGGTGGCCATTACCTGATCCACCTTGATGTCCGCCTTCTCGGTATCCAGCCCCCACTGCTTGATGGCTCCAAGGTCGGAGTGGAAGCCGAGCAGCGGAATGACGGCGTCCATCTCGAGCGTCTCTTCTTCCTTCGTCTTGCTGTTGAAGATGGTAACCCGTTCGACCTTGCCGTTGCCGTGTAGCGCCTTGACCTCCCAGAAAGTGCGCAGATCGCACTTGCCGCAACGCTGAAACTCCTGCACCTGGCTGATCGTCGCCTGGTGGGCCCGAAAGCCGTCACGCCGGTGAATGAGCATGATGGACCTGGCGATTCCCTGGAGGTTCACCGCCCAGTCGAACGCGGAATCACCGCCGCCGACCAGGAGCACTCGCTGCCCCTGAAACTGTTTCGGGTCGAGCACCTTGAAGTAAAGTCCCTTCTCCTCAAAACGATCCTCGCCCTCGATGCCGAGCTTCCGAGCCTCGAACGCGCCGATGCCAGCGGCAATGACGATGGTCCGAGTGGGATAGACGGACTCCGAGGTCTCCAGCATGAAGTGGCTGGCTCCGTTCTCCTCCATCCGCTGGAGCCCGGTCACGATCTCGCCCAGGTGGGTGGAAGCTCCGAACTGAAGTGCCTGCGTCGCCATGTCCCGGACCAAATCCTTGGCGAGCACCTTGGGAAATCCGGCCACATCGAAGATGTACTTCTCCGGATAGAGAGCCATGAGCTGACCGCCCAGAGCCGGGAGGGCGTCGATGATTCGCGCCGAAGCGCCCCGCATGCCGGCGTAAAACGCAGCGAACAGGCCGGTCGGACCGCCGCCGATGATGGATATGTCCTTCAGCTCCTGCTCGGGCATGTTGGCTATGGGCTATGGGCTATGGGCAATCGGCTGAAAATGACTCCGAGGAGCCTAATATAGGTTATAACCCACGGCGCATAGCTCATAGCCCATAGCGCCCACCACCTTTCGCTTCGCCCCGGGACTCGGCACATTGACGGCCATGCCCCTGCCAAACATCCGGCTGCTGATCGCGCCCCTGATCCTCGGCGCCGGCTTGAGCGTGGGTGCGTGCCGAGGGGCGGGCCGCTGGCTGGGCGAGCTGTTTCGGGAACGTCCACCGTCGCCCCTCGACTCGATGAGCGTTGCCAGCGACGTCCGGCTCGATTCACTCGGCTACCTGGTGGGAAGCTTCGTCGGTGAGGGAACCAGCCGGGCGGTGCACCTTCTCTCCAGCGATACGGCGCTCGTGGCCGGACTGGTGCGGCGCTATAGGCGAGACCTACTTCAGGCTGATCAGCCGTGGGGTCCCCTCGCACGCGAAGGGGTCGTCACGCTGGGGTCGGCCGGAGGTCGCCGCACGACCGGCTCGCCCAGGATCGAGCACGCCGCGGTCGGATCGCCGCTGGGACAGACGGGAGTCGTGCCGCGTGCCATCCTGCTGCGTGGCAGCTCGTGTGGCTCGCGAGGCACCCAGGTCGAGATCATCGTGGATCAGGATCGCGGAAGTCGAGGTCCGCCGCTTCGAGGCCCGGTGCTGGGATCCCTGACGCGCACCGATTCCTCGGCCCCACAGACGAAGCCGGAGTTTCGCCGTCGCGAGCCGCTCGCGCCGCCGGCCACCGCGCTGGCTGACGAGCTGGTCGCCCGGACGGGGAGGGCCATGGACTCTGTGCTCGCCGCCCGGTTCCCATCGTTGGTGTTGCGGGGTCCCGCCAACGCCAGGATCGAAACCAACACCCTGTCAGACGTCGACGCCGCGGATGTGATTTCGTTCCGTTCGGCGCCCGAGAAAGTCCGCTTTGCGGTCTCGCTCCGCGAACGCCGGATAACGGCTGCGCACGACACGCTGCTGGCGGCCACGGTCATGGCCTGGGACAGCGCGGGTGCCTGGCAGCAGACGATCTTCCGCCCGACCCTGCTTTCCTTTCGCCGCGGCCGCCTCGCTCCATACGGGGCGCTGAGACGCAGCATCTTCTGGCGCCGGCTCCAGCCGATCAGCGATTTTGGATTTCAGCGTGATAACCTGTGGATGGAGCAAGTCGATGTGGCCGAGGGCAGCGTAATCTGGGGAATCATCCAGCCTGGCGGGAACGTGGTTGTCGCCGCGGCCGAAGTAGACTCGCCCTGCCAATGAAGATCTACACCCGGACAGGCGACACGGGCGAGACCGCGCTCTTCGGCGGGGGCCGGGTGCCGAAGGATCACCCGCGGGTTGCGGCCTACGGAGATGTAGACGAGCTGAATTCGGTGCTTGGCCTTGTCCGGGCAACCGAGCCCGCTGCGCTCTTTGATCCACTCCTGGAGTCGATCCAGCGTGACCTCTTTGCCATCGGCGGGCACCTCGCCACACCTGACCCTGAGCGAGTCAGGAAGGCGCTGGAGAAGGCGACGCTCTCACCGGAGCGGGTGAGCGAATTCGAGCGGACCATGGACGACGCCGACCGCGAGCTCCCTCCGCTCAAGGCTTTTGTGCTCCCCGCCGGAACCCCCAAGGCCTCGGCGCTGCATCTGGCTCGCACCGTCTGCCGCCGCGCCGAGCGAAGCGTCGTACACCTGGCCCACGAGAGCGACGTGCCCGAGCTGTTCGTGGTTTATCTCAACCGGCTTTCCGACCTGCTCTTTACTCTCGCCCGGTTGGCGAACCGGCGGGCCGGCGTGACCGACGTGACGTGGTGATCCGCAGTTAGCAGTTTCTTCGGGCCGCCCTGCGGGAGCTTCATGTCTCAACCTGTTCTCGTGCACCACGCTCTGGGGAGCTATCCGGTCTATGTCGAGCCGGGGGCACTCGCACGGTTGGATGAGCTGGTGGGCGAGCACCTGCCCGCGCGGCGGGTGGCCATGATCGCCGACGAGGCGGTACACCAGTTCTACCAGGCCGGGCGAATGGGTGTAGCTCCCTGGAGGGGAGAGACGATCACGTTCGCGGCTGGAGAGAAGTTAAAGACGCGAGACACCTGGGCCTGGCTTACCGACAACCTCATGGAGCGCGGCTTCGGACGCGACAGCGCGCTGATCGCGCTCGGAGGTGGGGTGACCGGTGATCTCGCCGGGTTCGTCGCGGCCACCTATATGCGCGGAGTCCCGTACCTCCAAGTCCCCACCACGCTCCTGGCGATGGTGGATGCGTCCGTCGGGGGCAAGACGGGAGTGGACACACCGCAGGGCAAGAATCTGGTGGGCGCCTTTCATCCGCCGGCAGCGGTGATAGCGGATCCGCATAGCTTGGCCACGCTCCCCGACCGGGACTATCGCGCCGGTTTGGTGGAGGCGGTCAAGCACGGCCTAATAGCGGATCGGGCCTATTTCGAGTGGATGGAGTCGAACGCGCCCGCGATCTCATCGCGCAGTCTGGACCCCCTGACCCGGCTGATCAGACGGAGTGTCGAGATCAAGGCCGAGGTCGTGAGTGGAGACGAGCGAGAATCGGGACGGCGAGCCATCCTCAACGCCGGTCATACTGTGGCTCACGCGCTGGAGCAGGTTTCCGGCTATGCACTTCCCCACGGCGAGGCCGTCGCCCTGGGCCTGGTGGTCGAGTGTGAGCTCGCCGAACAGCTTGGCCTGGCGTCGGCCGGGCTCCGACGCAGGGTTGCCGACCTGCTCAGCCGGCTGGGGCTGCCTGAACGCCTTCCGCCGGGACTGGATCAGACCGCACTGGTCGAGAGCATGGCCACCGACAAGAAGAATCGGGGTGGTCAGATTCACTTTGCGCTGCCGACACAATTGGGAGTAATGCATCGCGCTACCGGCTGGACCACTGCGGTGTCAGCAGAGGCCATCCGCGCAGCGGCCGCAACCCTGAGATGAGGGGCCGGATCCTACAGGTCATCATCAAATAGCCGCCCTATCTCGTTTAAGTGCAATAGCTTGCAGTTCGGATGCGCTCCAACTCCCTACCGTGACTTCTGCACAAAGTGGATAAAATCACGAAGCCTGTATCCAGTAACATTTTGTGATGTGGAAAGATTTTTTTGCTTGACCGCGTCGCGGGACATTCCTATATTGGCTCATCCTCTCCGAATAGTCTGGTCACCGCAGCCATAATCGCAGCGCGCTTCAACTCTGCCGGGGTTGTCTATGACCGTCGTCCGTACCGGGAAAGCCCGGCCGTTTGCCCGCTCCACTCCTTCCGGCGCGTTCGATCAATACCTGCTCGATATCCAGAAGCTCCCTATGATCTCCGATCCCGACGAGGAGAAACGTCTGGCCAGATGTGCCCTGGCCGGCGATGAGATCGCGGCCGAGCGCCTGGTTACGGCCAACCTGCGGTTTGTGATCTCGTACGTGAAGAAGTACCAGGGACACGGACTCGACCTGTCCGAGCTGGTCGCCATCGGGAACGAAGGGCTCCTGAAGGCAGTCAAGAAGTTCGATCCCGACCATGGGGTGAAGTTCATCTCCTACGCCGTCTGGTGGGTACGCCAGGCGGTGCTCAAGGCCCTGGCCGAGCAGACTCGCAGCGTGCGGATCCCGTTGAACCAGAACTCGGCACTGGTCCGCATGTCACGGGCCAAGAGCTTTCTGGCTCAGGAGCTCGGGCGGGAGCCCACCGACGCCGAGATCGCCATCGCACTCAATGACACGGTCGACAATATCCGTTCCGCTCATCGGATGACGTCGACTGAAGTCTCGCTCGATGCACCGGTGGAGCGGCAGGACCGTGGTGCCAGCACATTTGGCGAGCGAGTCGCCGGCACCGGCGGCAGCGAGATCGAGGAGATGACGGACGTCCGGCTCCAGCGCGAGTTTATCGACCGGATTTTCCAGCGGCACCTCACGCCCCGCGAGCGAAAGATTCTCTCCCTGTACTATGGCCTCGAGGAAGGATCCGAAGCCCTCACCCTGGAAAAGATCGGCGCTCTCCTCGGCGTCACCCGTGAGCGCATCCGGCAGTTCCGGGAACGCGCGTTCGAGAAGCTGCGTGATTCTCCTGATGTGCGGTCGCTCAGGGGGTTCTGGGGAGCGGCGTGAGAGGCGTGAGCGGTAAGCAGTAAGCGGTCAGCGGGGAGTTCCGGATGGCATCGGAACTCCCCGCTCACTTCTCATCGCTCACCGCTTACCTTTCTAAAATGCCCTCCCGGCTTCCCATCTTTCCACTTCCAGCGGTGCTGTTCCCCGGTACTCCGCTCCCGCTGCACATTTTCGAGCCGCGCTATAAGAGGATGCTGGCCGATTGTCTCGCGGCGGACCGGCGTTTCGGAATCACGCCCGTGCCCCCGGCGCGCGACGTTCCCGAGGCGGGCACGGTAGGCTGCGTGGCTGAAGTGCGGGTGAACCAGGAGCTGCCGGATGGCCGTTCAAACATCGTGGTGGTGGGTGGGTCCCGGTTCGTAGTCTCCCGGCTTGTCGACGAGTCGCTGCCGTACCTCGTCGCGCTCATTCAGACGTTCGACGATGATCCGGATACCGCACCCCCGGCTGATGAGATGGCTATCTTGCGGGGGCTCTTCGCTCGCTACCTGGCAGGGTTGCGCCAGCTGAACGACGTGGAACCGGAAGAAACCGCGCTTCCCGACGATCCCCTGACCCTCTCCTTTCAGGTTGCCGGAGCCATCGAGTGCGACCCCGGCGTAAAACATCGGCTGCTCGCGGAACGATCGACATCCAGGCGATTCAAAGCATTGCTGTTGCTGCTTCCGGTGCTCACCAGTTCGGTCGAGAGTGCGCTCAACGTGCACCGCCGGGCGCATACCAACGGAAAAGGCGGCGCGGCGCCTGACATCGTCGCAGATCAATGAACGATTCCTTGATCGACGCGCTGGCCCGGATCGTCGGCCGCAAATGGGTGCGCCACCGGGGGGCGGATCTGGCAACCTACGCCATGGACGGCCTTCCCACCCACGAATCGGTTCCGGGCGTGGTGATCATGCCGGGGTCTCCTGCCGAGGTCCGGGAAATCGTCCGGCTCCTGCACCTGATCCAGGTGCCGTTCGTCGCTCGCGGCGCCGGGACCGGGCTGTCGGGCGGGGCCCTCGCCGAGTCCGATGCCGTGCTCATCACCCTCACCCGCTTGAACCGGATTCTCCGGGTCGACCCAATTCAGCGGAGAGCCGTGGTTCAACCCGGGGTCGTGAATGCCCGGTTGTCGGAAGCCGTTGCCCCGCTCGGGCTGCAGTACGTGCCTGACCCGTCGAGCCAGGCCGCCTGCACCGTGGGCGGCAACGTCGCAGAGAACGCCGGCGGCCCGCATTGCCTGAAGTACGGTGTCACCACCAACCACATCGTTTCACTGGAGGTGGTGCTCCCCGACGGCTCGGTTACCCGGCTCGGCTCGGATCAGGGCGAGGCCTGGGGCCCCGATCTTGTCGGTTTGTTTGTGGGGAGCGAGGGGATGTTCGGAATTGCCACGGAGATCACGGTCCGCCTGGAACAGAACCCTGAGAGCGTACGCACGATGCTGGCCGACTTCATGACTGTGCGGGCCGCCAGTGAGGCGGTATCCGCGATCATAGCCACCGGGATCGTGCCCGCGGCCCTGGAGATGATGGACAAGGCCTGTGTCGCGGCGGTAGAAGCATCGATCTACGCCGCCGGTTATCCCACCGACGCGGCGGCGGTCCTACTGGTCGAGCTCGACGGCCAGACCGACGCGGTCGGGGCCGAGGCGATCACGGTCAGAGACATCCTGCTGGAGTGCGGGGCTCGCGAGGTGCGGAGCGCATCGACCGCCGTCGACCGGGCGCGGCTTTGGCAAGGCAGAAAGAAAGCGTTTGGGGCGATGGGACGGATCGCACCCGACCTGGCAGTGCAGGACGCGGTGGTGCCCCGCTCCGCTCTGCCGGACATCATGGATCGGATCGAGGCAATCCGCCGGCACCATAATCTCACCATCAGCAACGTGTTTCATGCCGGCGACGGCAATCTCCATCCCAATATCAGCTTCGACCGGCGTGATACGGCTGTTGCCGCGCGGGTCCAGCTTGCCTGCCGCGAGATCATGGCCGCATGTGTCGCAGCAGGCGGCAGCATCACTGGCGAGCACGGGGTCGGCTCGGACAAGCTGGACTATATGCCCTGGATCTTCGACGCCCAGACCCTCGGCGCCATGCGAGCGGTCCGCCGCGTTTTCGATCCGTCCGAGCGGTCGAACCCGGGCAAGGTCTATCCGGTGCATGCCTGCCGTGAGTGGCATGCGGTGAAGAGCGCCCGCCGATGAGCGACGCCATCTACGCCCGACTTCGGGCTCTCCTGGGCACATCCGGCGTCGACCGGGATGCCAATGGGGTGGCCCGGGCCAGTCCCGAGTCCAGTGACGCCCTGTCCCTGGTCTGCCGCCTGGCGCATGAGGAGAGCTGGAAGATCCGGGTCGAGGGGAGAGGCACCTGGCTTCCTCCGGATGCACCCGCGGACCTCGTAGTGAGTACTCGCGCCCTGGAGCAGATCCTGTCGGTGAGTCCCGCCGACCTCGTCGCGACCGTTCAGGCCGGCGCGTCGCTCGAGGCGCTGCGGCGCCGGCTGGCCGATTACGGCATGTGGCTCGCCATAGACCCGCCGGGCCGCCCGGACCGGAGCATTGGGTCGGTGATTGCCACCGCCACTGCCGGTCCTCTCCGCCACGGCTACGGGCCGGTGCGAGACCACGTGCTCGGCTGCACGGTAGCCACCGGAGACGGCCGGCTGGTGAACGCCGGCGGGCGAGTCGTGAAAAATGTCGCGGGCTACGACCTCACCAAGCTTCAAGTGGGGGGCTTCGGCGGGTTCGGGATCATCGCGGACGTCCACCTCAGGCTCCGCGCGCTGCCCCGGGCCGACGTGACGCTGGTAGCGCGTGGCGCACGGGACGCGCTCACCGCTGCAGGCCGCGAGCTCATGTCCGCCCATCTGCTGCCCAGCGCATTGGAGCTGCTCTCCCCCGCCCTTGCAGCGGAGGCGGACTGGGTGCTTGCCGCCCGCTTCGTCGGTACCGACGCCGCCGTCCAGGCTGACGTACGGCGCCTCGGGTCTGTCGGCGAGCAGCTCTGGCAGCCGCTACCCCCGGATCGCACCGCAGCATTCTGGAGCGTGGCCGCGCGCGGCAGTCTTGGCGGCCCCATCACGCTCCGGCTGGGCGTACTCGGCGACGGGATCGACGAAACCATCGACCTCCTCTCCCACGACCTCGACGAGGGACTGGTTTCAGCCGGAGCAGGCCTGGGAATGATCCGTTGGACGGGTGACGCGCCGGTCGAGCAGCTTCGTGCCCTCCGACGTGCTGCCGCGGCTCGAGAGATACCTATGACGCTGGAGCGGGCACCCTGGGCGGTCCGGCGGGCCATTGGACACTTCGGTGCGTACCGGGAGGGCGTAGGTCGGATCGTCGGCCGGCTGCGTGACACCTTCGACCCCGGACAATGCCTGAGCGTGGCGTTGGAAGGCGTGGACCATGCTTAAGGCGGACTACTCCGCCCTGGACCCCTGCGTGCATTGTGGATTCTGCCTTCCCGCCTGTCCGACATACCTGGTCACCGGAGACGAGGGAGATAGCCCGCGAGGTCGTATCGTGCTCATGCGTGCCCTCGAGCGCGGCGAAATGAGCCCCAGCGATCCGGGTTTGCTGGAGCATCTGGAAGGTTGCCTCGGCTGCCGCGGGTGCGAGCCCGCCTGCCCGTCCGGTGTGGGTTACGGGCTCGGTCTGGAAGCCGCCCGGGCACAGATCTACCAGGCTCGGGGACTGTCCTCCCTGGCGCGACTGGTCCTTGGCGTCTTCCGATACCGAAACATCTGGCGCCCCATGTTCGCCATGGCCCGGACATTTCGAGCCACTGGTCTGCCTGGCGTCCTATCCGGCAAAGGGCGGCTGGGCTTCGGAATGGGTATGCTGGCATCCTCGGCGGAGGCCCAGCGGGACGGCGGGAGAACCGGACAGCCACAGCAGAGCGGTGAGGTCACAGTTCCGAGCTCCTCGGACCCGCTGGCCCCCTTACCCGCCAACGCTCCCACCGTCGTGCTCTTTCGCGGGTGCGTCATGAACGCCCTCTTCAGCCATGTTCACGAAGCCACCAGGCGAACCCTTCGAGTGAATGGCTATCGCGTCGTCGAGACTGGGGGCCAGGTCTGCTGCGGGGCGCTGCATGAGCACGCGGGAGACGTGGATGGCGCCAGGTCCCTGGCGGAGGCCAACGTCGCGGCCCTTACGGGCAAGGCAGATTTCGTTGTGGTGAACAGTGCCGGCTGCGGCGCCCTGCTCAAGGACTACGGCCGCCTGCTGGGCTCGAGCCAAGCTTCGACACTGGCGGCCCGGGTTCGAGACGTCTCCGAGCTGCTGGCCGAACACGGCCCCCGACCCGGCGCACCGATCGGCCTGGACGTGGCGTACGATGCGCCCTGTCACCTCCAGCATGCCCAGCGGGTTCATCGAGCCCCACTCGCCATGCTGGAGGCGGTCCCCGGCCTGCGCCTTCGACTCCTGCCCGGCTCGGACCGTTGCTGCGGCAGCGCTGGCATCTATTCCGTGCTCCGTCCCGCCATGGCCCGCGCGGTGCTCGACAGCAAGATCGCGAGCGTCGCCGAAGCCCGGCCGCGTCCCGACCTGATTGTCAGCGGCAACCCCGGCTGCCTGATGCAGATCGGTGCCGGCCTCCGGGCCGCCCGCCTTCCCATCGGGGTGGCCCACCCGGTTGAGCTGCTGGATCTGTCGTATGATGAGGCTGGGTACTACGAGGTAAGCGGTGAGCGGTAAACGGTGAGCGGGCCCACCGCCACCCCTTCCGCTTACCGCTTACCGCTCACCGCTCACCCGGTTATACCTTCTTCATGACCTCCGGCATTCTGTTCGACTTCAATGGCGTCATCGTCGACGACGAGTCACAGCATTGCGATGCGCTGATCGCCACGCTGTCCGAATACGGATATGCGCTGGACCGGGACTCTTATTACCGCGAGTACCTCGGCTTCGACGACCGCGAATGCTTTCGCTTCACCTTCGAGCGCATGGGGCGGCCACAGGACGAGGCTGCGCTGCGCGAGGCGATCATCCGCAAGCACAACGCGTATGAACAATCGATTCGGGCCTCGATGAAGCTGGTGCCGGGTGTCTCCGATTTCATCGAGAACGCGGCCCTGGATGGCTTCCAGCTCGCCATCGTTTCGGGCGCGCTCAGGAGCGAGATCGATCTGGTGCTCCAGCTGGCCGGATTGCGGCCCCATTTTTCCGAGATCATCGCGGCGGAGGACGTGGGTGCCTGCAAACCCGATCCTCAGGGTTACAATCGGGCGCGGGAAAAGATGGAGCTCGCACCCAAGCGGTGCGTGGTGGTCGAGGATTCGATCCCGGGGCTGAAGGCGGCCCGCGCGGCCGGACTTCGCTGCGCCATCCTGGCTACGTCGCACCCCGAGGACACGTTCAGCAACGCGGATCTGGTCTGGCATGACTTTGTGGGACACGATGCGGCCGAGCTTCCCTGGGCCCATGTCTGAATTCGACCTGACCCTCGATCGAGATCGACTCTCCGAGGTGCGGCACGGCGCGGTTCTGGTAACCAGCGAGCCGGCGGTCTTCCGGGTTCAGGGTCCCGGCGCCCTCACCTGCCTCCAGGGTCTGCTCACCAACGACCTGGTGAAGCCAGGTGACAACAGCCTGGTGTATGGCGCCCTCCTCACGCCCAAGGGCGCGCTGGTGGTGGACTACTGGGTGATCCGTCAGGCCGACGCGCTCACGCTCATCGCGCCCCGTTCGGGACACGAGGCCTCGCTCGAGCTCTTCCGGCGTCAGCTGCCTCCTCGCCTGGCCCGCGTGACCGACCTGACCGGAGAGGCCCGGGTTGCCTGGCTGATCGGCGCGCATGGGTTTCAGACGCTGGCAAAGTCCGGAGTCGCCATTCCGGAGTCGTCGGGGCGGGTGGCATCGGTGGGGGGTGAGGTGAGCCCGGTAGCCCTGGCGCTCGCGCCGGAGGCCGCCCCGTTCGTGGCACTTGCCGTGGGCGCCGAGCCGGCGGTGGCGGCGCTGAGCTCCCGGCTGTTGTCGGCTGGCGCGCTTCCTGGCTTGGAGAGCGACCTGCACGCCGCCCGAATCCTGTGTGGTTGGCCCGCCCTCGGTGCCGAGATCGACGAGCGAACGCTACCGCAGGAGGTGCGGTACGATCAGATCGGTGGCGTGTCTTACACCAAGGGCTGCTATACCGGTCAGGAAACCGTGGCGCGGCTGCACTTCAGGGGTCACACCAACCGTGAGCTGCGTGGGCTGCGCTGGCGGAGACCAGATCCGCTGGATGGACGGACCATCAGCAAGGGCGAGCGCGAAGTAGGGAGCGTTCGCTCCACACTGAGCTTCGACGATCGGGCGATCGGGTTGGGATTGATCCGGCGGGAGGTAGGGGTGGGCGAGGAGCTACTGGCAGGCGGGCAGCCGGCGACGGTCGTGCCCCTGCCGTTCGGTCCCGAGGATCTGGATGGGTGATGTAGAAACGAACGAGCCCCGAGCAATGCTCGGGGCCCGTCGGACGGCGAAACTAATCGGCCGCTTACTTGGCCGTGTCCCGCATCATCGTGGAATCGGAGTGCATCATGCTGGAGCTGTCAGCCATGGTCGGAGCCATACCGGACGTATCGGCGCCCGACGTGGTACCCTTCCTCTCACCACAGGCAGCAAGCGCGAGCACCGCGGTCATCAACAGGATCGTCTTCATCGTCTCTCCATCAAGGGACAGTAGGTGGTGGAATTCGGGGTCTGAGCCGCTCACTCCCGGGCAGACGTGGGGCGAAGGTACGTCGCAGGTTTGGATTGTGCAAGGTGATCGAAGTTGCAGGGATGCCGGGTGACCGTCCGCGACTGAGTTGGAGCCTGGCAGGACCTTGGGCAGTAACCCGTTAGTAGTAAACATCTTAACGACCGCACACTGGATCTCGGATTCGAAGCGAATCAAGCCATGATAGAGCCACGCACACTGGGCGAACTAAAGAACAGCCGCTGGGCGGAGGCCCCCCTGCGGGGTCGCAGAGTTCGGGAGGAGATTCGGCGCAACCTCCTGGCCAGGCTCAGCTCCGGCGAGCCACTCTTCCCGGGGATCCTGGGATATGAGGACACCATCCTCCCCCAGATCGTCAACGCGCTCCTCGCCCGCCATCACTTCATCCTGTTGGGTCTCCGGGGCCAGGCCAAGAGCCGTATCCTGCGCGAGCTCACCGGCTTGCTGGACGAACGTATCCCGATCGTGGCCGGAAGCGAAGTAAATGATGATCCATTTGCGCCGATCTCCAAGTACGCCCGCGAGCTGCTGGCCGAGTGCGGCGACGCGACTCCGGTAGCGTGGCTGCGGCGGGATCAGCGCTTCATCGAGAAGCTCGCCACCCCGGATGTCACCATTGCGGACCTGATTGGGGACGTGGATCCGATCAAGGCGGCCCGTGGGGGGCACCTGCTCTCCGATGAGCTCACCATGCATTTCGGCCTGCTGCCTCGAGCCAACCGCGGGATCTTTGCGATCAACGAGCTGCCGGACCTGAGTGGCAAGGTGCAGGTGGGCCTCTTCAATATCATGCAGGAGGGCGATGTCCAGATAAAAGGCTACCCGGTACGCCTTCCGCTGGATGTGTTGCTGGCTTTCACGGCCAACCCCGAGGACTACACCGCGCGCGGCAAGATCATCA
>JALYPB010000453.1 GCA_030856585.1 Gemmatimonadota bacterium
ACGCCTACCCAGAGTCCCACCACCACGGCAGCGGGCCCGACACAGACCGCGCCCACCAGCGTAGGAATTCCGGATTGGGTGAGGTACGAGTACTTGCTCAGCCGGACCGGCACCGATCGGAGCACGAATATGCTGACGATGAGTGCCATGGTGGCGACCGGCTGATCGATCCAGGTACGATCCCAGACGAGCACCGTAGCGGTGAGGACCGACCCGCCGACCAGAAGCACCGTGGTGTAGCGACGCAGCAGGTTCGGAATGTTGACCGTCATTGCGCGTCTCCCCTGTCGAGCGCCTCACGCAGAGCCCCCAGGAAGCTCCGCGCGGCACCGACTCCGTCCCGCCCCAGGATGTCGACCAGTGCACTACCCACTACAACACCATCGGCCATCCGGCCCACTTCCCGGGCTTGCTCCGGGGTGGAGATGCCGAACCCCACGGCCAGAGGGAGCGGCGAGGCCTTCCGCACCCGGGACACCGAGTCTCGCAGCTCGACCGCAACCGACGAGCTGGCCCCAGTGACACCCAGGCGCGCCACCAGGTAGACGAAGCCCTGCGCCCCGGCGAGCGTCACCGCGAGACGCTCGGGCCGGGTAGTGGGCGCCACCAGGCGAATGAGGTCTACCCCGCTTCGTTGCACTGCCGCCTCCACCGCCGGATCGCTTCCGGCCGGCAGGTCGGTCAGCAGAAGGCCCGCGATGCCTAAATCTTCGGCGCTGCGGAGAAACCGCTCCATGCCGAATTGCAGGATTGGGTTGAGGTAGCTGAATATGACAACCGGCCGATCCAGGTCCGCCTGGGCGATGAGGTCCAAGGTCCCGGCGAGGGTCATGCCCTGGCGAAGCGCCTCGAAGGTAGAGCGCTGAATAGTCGGCCCGTCGGCGAGTGGGTCACTGAACGGGACGCCAACCTCGATGATATCGGCCACCTCCGCGGCGGAACGGAGCGCGGCGGCACTCGCACCCGGCGTCGGGTATCCGGCCGTGAGATAGGGGATGAGAGCCTTGCGTCCCGTCGATCGGAGGCGGGTCCAGACCGGCGCCAGGCCGGACTCAGACAAAGTAGTCGCCAGGCGTCAGTCCGAATCGGGCTGGGTTGGTGACCTTTACGATGGACCGCTTATAGGCACCGCCCTCGTCCTTTTCCGCCAGGCTCACCTGGTTGCCCGGCAGCGGCACGGTGGCACCGTCGACGTCAACCGCGATGCGTACCAGCGGACGGTTAAGCTGCGGGGCATCCGGGTTGGGCCCGGCCACGATCGCCACTTCCAGGGTGTCGAGGATGACGCAGGTTCCTACCGGGTAGACGCCGATCAGGTTGATGAGGGCCTTGACGACCACCCGGTCGTACCCCCGCTTGGGATTTTCCCACATCTCCTTGAGCACCTGGTCCGGCTCGATCGGCGTGGTGGTGTACACTCGCCGGGTGGTGGCGGCGTCGAATCCATCGGCCACCGAGACGATTCGGGAAAACATGCCCAGCGTGCGTGGCCGGATCGTCTTGGGGTAGCCGGTGAGATCCATCTTCATGTGGTGCTCGTGTGCCACCAGGATGGACCGGTACGGGATTTCCTCGTACGCGCGCAGCCCGAACAGCGTCAGCGCGCCCATCCAGGGGTGTTGCTGGATGAATTTCCACTCGCGCTCGTCGAGGCTTCCGACCTTGTTGAGAATTTCCGCCGGCACCCGGGCCTTGCCCACGTCGTGCAGCAAGGCGGTCATGCCGAGATCGTAGAGCTGGACTTTCGAGAAGCCCAGTTTTTTGCCCAGTGCCACGGAGAAGATGCAGACGTTGACCGAGTGAGTGAAGGTGTACTCGTCATAGTCCCGCACGGTGGTCATACCCACCATGGACATTTCGTTGTTGAGCACCTGGTCGACCACCAGCTGGACCGCGCGCTTTACCCTTTTGAGTCGGGGTCCCCGACCCAGCCGAATACCACTCACCATGTCTCTGGTAACTGCCACGCCCTCCGAATAGACCCGCTTGGCCTGGTGTCGGTCCTGCTCCGACGCTCCGCCCTCGGCCTGGGCGCGCTCTACCTCCAGGTGAGTCACTTTGGCGGCTTCCAGGCGCTCCTGGAGATCCTCGAGCCGCTCGTCCAGCTGCCCCTTCTGGCTGATACTGAGCAGCAGGCCGAGGAAGATCTGCCACTCTCTTCGGTCCATTCCGACCCGGATGTGCAGGACCCCGATCTCGAAGGCGCGCAGCATGGCCAGGATATGGCTGAACGATGCGTAGTTATCGAGCTCGACCCTGAGGCGGGTGCCGTTTACGAAGAGGAAGTCGCCGGCCACCCGGATTTCCAGTTCGACTTCGGCCTCGAGCAGCGAGCGCGCCGAGGCATCGAGATCGTCGAGCGACTTCTGCACGGTGGTGTTCTCGACCGGATACATCTTGATGCTGCGGAGAGCGGTGTAGAGCGCGAGCAGCAGCGACCGGCCCCCCTGGCGCAGCTGGCCCTCGGGCGCGGACTGTCCTGCGGCGCCACCGCCTGCGGCGCCACCGCCTGCGGGCTGGGTCACGATGCTGCTCCACGCAAGGCGCGGTTCACCGCGTTACGGACCACGATATCCTTGTCGTCTGCCGCCCGCTGCAACAACTCGCGAGCCTCGGGACTCTTAATCCGGCCCACGGCCACGGCCGCACACGCCCGGGTTTCGGGCGGCTCTTTCATCTTCAGCAGACCGCGCTGCAGCAGAATCGTACTCAGCACCTTCAGCGCCGCGGTGCCGGCAATAGCTCCGTAGGCTTCGAAGAACGCCATTTTCTCCGTGAGGTCGAGCGGCTTCGACGACTTGCCGAGCACGACCGTCTCGATCCGGCGAAGTGCCCCCTTGTAGCCGCGGGAGCCTACGCCGCGGACCGCAGCCAGGCGGACGGAGCGATCGGCATCCTCGAGCGCCCGGTCCAGCAGGGTAAGGGCGCCCGGGGTCCCCAGCTGGGTGAGCGTCTGGACCGCCGCCAGCCGCACAGCGGGGTCGGCGTGCGAGATCACATCGGTGAAGCCCGGTACCGCATGGTGCAGCTGGAGCCGACCACAGAGCGCCACGACGCCCAGGAGAGCAGGCGAGGCTGGCTGGCGAAGCAGGCGCTGAACCTCGGCGATGTTGCTGCCGGCCAGCTTGTCGACCACGTCTTCCAGCATCTTGCGCAATGGGGCGGACGACAGGTTCGGCAGCCAGCTTATCAGCGGCTCCAGGGCAGTCGTCCGGAGCTCACGCAGCAAGGCGGCGGCATCCTGATCCAGCCCGAGGCCGCTCGCCTCGTCGAGCGACTGAAGCACCTGTCCCACAATTGAGGGCTCGCTCAGCCGCCCAACGAATCCGTCGAGCCGCTGAATCTGCTCCAGGCGGAGGTTGGCGGCCCGCTCCTTCAGGAGCTTGGATTCGCGGAGGACCGCGGCGGCGCTCCGAAAATCACGACTGGTGAGCAGGTTCGGGAAGAGCTGATCGAGTACTCCGAGAATCTCGTCGCGCACGCCGCCTTCTGGCTGGGTCTCCATCAGGTCGAATAGCACGTTGAGGGCGCTTCCCCGAACGTCGCGCTTGTATTCGTCCGCCAGCTCGCCGGCGAGGTAAGTAATCTCGTCTTCATCGAGGAAGTAGAGGGTGGAATCGACTTCGTCGATGTCTACCAGGCCTTTGGGGCGCTCGGGAGCCTCCTCTGCCGCGCGGGCCCTGCGTTGCTCGGCAGTCAGCCCTTCTCCGGCCGCAGCCCCCGAAGGACCGGCGAGCTCTCCGCCACCTTCGGCGAAGAAATCAACGAAGCGGTATTTGATTTGCTCGAATTCCAGAGCCCACAGCAGGGTCAGGAGGTCGTCGCCCGCGTCGGCCGGGAGGAAGCGCGCCTTGTTGATCGTCGCGAGCAGCAGGGGGAGCTCGTCTACCTCTGCCCCCTTGTGCAAGGTTATCTCGCGCATCCCGTCCTTGAACAAACTCCAGGCCAGACTCTCGGTTCTATTGACCTGGTGGTAGACCGACTGCTCCTCCCAGAGCAGATCAGACTCTGCAATGTGAAGGTTCAGCTCGTCGGTGGCGGCCCAGACCGGACCGAGAGCCGTCCGCACATTCTGAATGGCACGCTGGTAGATCGGGTTGTTCGGCAGGTACATCTGGAATGCACGAAGCGCCTTGACGATGGTCTGGATCAGCTCCGAAACCTGGGAGGCCGGCAGCAGCGTGGTTGACGTCTGCTGCGTGGTCAAGTTTGGCCTCCGAGCAGATCGGCCACATGGGCAACGTCCTTGTCGCCTCGTCCGCTGAGACACACCAGAACCGTCTGAGCGGAAGTCCAACCCCCCGCAGCGCGCTGGACCCAGGCAAGCGCGTGGGCGGTTTCCAGCGCCGGAATGATGCCCTCCAGCCGGCAGAGCATCTGGAAAGCGTCCAGTGCCTCGGCGTCGGTTGCCGTCTCGTAGCTGACCCGGCCGGTGTCTCGCAGGTGGCTGTGCTCCGGTCCAACTCCAGGATAGTCGAGACCGGCCGAGATCGAATGGGCCGGAGAGACCTGTCCATCGGCATCCTGGAGCAGGTAGCTCAGGCTTCCGTGAAGCACACCGGGTGTGCCGGCGGTGAGCGTGGCGCTGTGATGACCGGTGGTGATCCCTTTCCCGGCGGCCTCGACCCCCACCAGCCGAACCGCGGCGTCATCCAGGAAGCCACTGAAAATGCCGATGGCATTCGACCCGCCGCCGACACAGGCGACCACGGTGTGAGGCAGGCTGCCGTATCGCTCCAGCATCTGGGCGCGGGCTTCGCGTCCGATTACGGATTGAAAGTCCCGCACCATGCGGGGGAACGGATCGGGGCCCACCACGGAGCCGATGATGTAGTGCGTAGTGGGTACGTTCGTCACCCAGTCCCGCAGTGCCTCGTTGGTGGCGTCCTTGAGAGTTCGGGTGCCGGACTCGACCGGAATCACGGTGGCGCCCAGCAGCTCCATGCGATACACGTTCAGCCGCTGGCGGCGGACGTCCTCCGCGCCCATGTACACGACGCACTCCAGCCCGAAGCGGGCGCAGACCGTGGCGGTGGCGACGCCGTGCTGGCCGGCCCCGGTTTCCGCGATGATCCGTCGCTTGCCCATCCTTCGGGCCAGAAGCGCCTGCCCCACGGTGTTGTTGATCTTGTGGGCGCCGGTGTGGTTCAGGTCTTCCCGCTTGAGTACGACTCGCGCGCCGACGGCTTCACCAAAGCGAGGGGCCTCGGAAAGGGGCGAAGGCCGGCCCACGAACTCCGCCAGCAGGTGCTCGAGCTGGGCCCAGAATGCAGGATCCTGCCGGGCTGCGTCGTACAGCACGGCCAGGTCGTCGAGTGCCGCGACCAGGGTCTCGGGCACGTAGCGCCCGCCGTACGGCCCGAACCGGCCGATTACGGTCTGCTGCTCAGATGACTGATCTGTGGGCAAATACCGCCTCCACGAAGCGCGCGATTGTATTGGGGTCCTTGATACCGGGCCGGCGCTCAACGCCGGAGCTCACGTCGACTATGTCGGGGCGAACCTCAGCCAGCGCCTGTCCAACGTTCTCCGGAGTCAGCCCGCCGGCTAGAGCCATCGGGGTTGCCAGCCGATCGCGGGCCCGGCGGCCAAGCTCGAGGTCCAGCGAAACACCCGCACCACCCAGAGCGTGCGGCACCCTAGGCTCCACCAGCACGGCATCGGAGTCGAGTTCGGCGTCGCCCAGCAAGTCCAGGTCGGAGGGGTCCGCCATGCGAACCACGCGCCAGACCTCGAAGCCGTGAGTCCTGAGCCGGGCGGCGTCGGCCC
>JALYPB010000194.1 GCA_030856585.1 Gemmatimonadota bacterium
CGCTACGCCGCCTCCCGATCAGCCGCCTTTCTGGTTGCCGGTCTACTTCGGTCTCGGGCTGGTTCTGGGCGCCGGGGTGCTTGGACTCTCCGCCGTGGCGAGGCAGAGCCGCCTTGCCCGACTCGGCTTCATGGTTGTGGCGGGGGGGTGGGCACTGCTCGTTGGTGTCGTGGGCCTGCTACTGATCGGACTCTGGACACTCACCGATCACACGGCTGCCTACAACAATGAGAACGTGCTCCAGGCCAGCCTGGTGTCGCTGGCACTGGTCCCGCTGCTCCCAGGTAGTGTCCGGGAGGGCTCCCGGATCCGGCGTGCATTGGTTGTGGTCTGGCTGGCGGCAGCGTTGTCCATGGTGGGACTGCTCCTGAAGCTGTTTCCCGCGTTCTATCAGACCGACGGCGAGATCATCGCGCTCGCGCTGCCGATCCATCTCGGAGTTGCTGCCGGCGTCTGGCAACTGCGTCGATCTCACTCGAGCCGCCATCTGCCTTAACTCTATGTTCGCCCCGCTGTCCCGCTGTCCCGCTCACCGCACCCGCTGCATACCCTCCCGAGCCTCTGGGTAGCCGGGGAAGGTCGACAATGCCCGCTGGTAGTGCTCTCCCGCCTTTGTCTTGTCCCCCTGACTCTCGTAGAGCAGCCCCAGGCTGTACTGGGTGAGCGCATCGGTTGGCGCACCGCCGGCGCGCCCGCCTGCCGCATTGGCGGGAGCCGGCAGGTTCACTGCGGCAAGAACCTTATCTGCCAGTCCCTGAATGATGCGAGAAAGGTCGCCACGATCCTGAAGAGTGGGCTCGACATTGGATACGACCTTGAGGATTTGCCCGCTTCCGACATCGACCACCCGGGCATCGATGCGGAACTTCCCATAGAAGTCGGCGAAGTTCCCAGTGACTGCATACTGCGCCCCCGCCTCGCTCCCGACCTTGGCGGCGGTAGCGGCGTCCACCCGTGCGTTGGGTCCCAGATTCTGTGCCTGCACTGCCTGGCGTGTCCGGGCAGGATCCACCACCCGGACTCGAGGGTGACGGCTCAGCTCAGTGGCAAACGTCGCCGGGATCCCCAGCTCGAGAGCCCGGAACACTTCCTTGTCCTGTCCGTAGGAACCCCGGTCCTCGAACGGGAGCACCGCTATCACAATGGGTCCGGACTGCTGCGCCACCGTAGTAGCTGGTGCCGCGGCAGCAACAAGGGCCCAGAGGAGATATTGTCTCATGATCGCTCCCTCAGAGATAGAACCGCATCCCTTCACTGGCAGCCTCGACGACGAGTCTCGGGGCGACTTGTCCGGCGTAGGCCCGGGTCTCGGCAAGCAGGCGGTCCATGGCCGCGTCATCGTGCTCCGGCTCGTGATGAAACAAGACCAGCCGTGCGCAGCGACCTTCAGCGGCAAGATCCACGGCTTGGCGCGGGGTGGAATGCCCCCAGCCGGCCCGGGCCTGAATGATCTGGTCCAGGTACATGGCGTCGTGAATCAGTGTGTCGGCTCCCTCGACGAACTGCACCAGACGCGTCCGCCAGTCGGACGGCACCTCGTAGCTTCCGCCGGGCCCGAGCTCGTTGTCGGTCAGGTATGCAACTTCCCGGCCACCGGAGGACGGGGCGAGCCGATAGCCCAGCGTGGTGCCGGGATGGCGTAAACGGAAGGTGCAAACCCGAAAGTCATCGAGCTCGAACTCGCCTTCGCTGATCTCGATGACCGCGAGTGAGGCGGCGAGGGCGTTGAGAGGAACCGGGTAAACCATGGGATCCATCTGTCGGCCGAGAATATCCTTGAGCGGCACTCCCTCCTGGGCCGCACCATAGATGTTCACCGAGGTGTTTCGCGAGCTGAGCGGCTTGAAGAACGGCAGGCCCTGAATGTGGTCCCAGTGGGTGTGGGAGAGGAGGATATCGGCGGACAGCACCCCGCTGCGTTCTTTCATCAACTCGTGGCCCAGCGGGCGCAGACCACTGCCGGCGTCGAGGATCACCAGGTGTCCCTCGCGTCCACCGATGCTGATGCAGGCGGTGTTTCCGCCGTAGCGGGCGGTGTCCGGACCCGGCGTCGGAATGGAGCCCCGAGTCCCCCAGAATGTCACAGGGTGGGTCACGCTAATCACGGGCTGCGGAAACGGTCATCCCGCAACCTCACCGGCCCGACCAGCGCCGGCAGCGGGGGCAGTCACGGGGCTGCTGTGACGCTGATCACGACCTCCGCGCAGCCAGCATGAGCGAGCGACGGTCTTTGAGCGTGATGTCCTTGCGAGTCACCTCGATGATGCTGCGCTCGACCAGGTTTCGCATCGTGCGAGAGACGGTTTCGCGGCTGGAGCCGATCATCTGCGCGATGGTATGGTGAGTCAGCTTCCGGGTGATGCGGTCTCCACCTTCATCTTCCGCCATTCGAAGCAGCAGGTGAGCCACGCGCCCGTTCACGTCGAGAAGGACCAGGCTGCCGATCTTCTCGTCCGCTCGCCGGAGTCGCCGAGAGATTTCCTTGAGCAGTGAGATGGCCACTTCGGGGGAACTTCGAAGCCGGGCGTGAAAGTCCTCGCGGCGCAGCACCAGCAGACTGGAGTCGTCCATTGCGATGACGTGGGCCGATCGGGGCTCTTCGTCGATCACCGCCATCTCCCCGAAGAAAGTGCCTTCGCCGAGTACCGACAGAATGACCTCGCGTCCGTCTTCCGCGATCAGCACCACCTTGACCTGCCCGGCGGCAACCAGAAAAAGTGCGTCTCCCGGGTCATCCTCGAAAACGATGACGCTACCCTTGGGGTAGCTGCGTTCCCGGGTCAGATCGGCGAACGCGGCCAGATCAGCCTCTCCCAGTCCGGCAAACAGGGGGACCTTCCGCAGGACCTCCATCGGGGACAGTGCCACTCGCGCCTCTCGATAGTGGAAGTGTTTGGGGGTAGCATACTTGCGCCCGGGAGTGGTGTCAATTGCGATAGGGATAGACTTTGTCATCCCGAGAGAGCAAAGTGATCGAGCATTGCGCTCTGGATGGCAGGACCGGTTGCGTATGGTACCCGAACGCGTCTAAATTGAAGGGCTTAGCGCCAACCGAGGAGCACCAAATGAAGGCCGATCTTCACCCGACATACCGCAAGCTCATGGTAAAATGCGCCTGCGGCAATGAATTCGAGACCCGCTCCACCTCCACTTCGATTCACGTGGAGGTCTGTGCCCAGTGTCATCCGTACTTCACGGGCAAGCAGCGTCTCGTGGACACCGCCGGCCGGGTAGATCGATTCCGCCGGAGGTACGCGACAGAGCCGGCAGCTACAACGCCCAAGGAGTAAGCCATGGAGGCCCGACTCCGCCAGGCGCTGCTCCAGGCGGAGGAGGTCGACCGGGCCCTCGCCGACCCAGGGGTGGGGAAGGATCCCGACAAGCTGCGATCGCTTGGCCGGGAACACACCCGGCTCGCTCCAGTCGTCAAGCTCGCCGAACGTCTCGCCCGGTTGCAGGATGAACTCGAACAGGCTCGGGGACTGGCTGAAGAGCCGGACCCCGAGCTTGTCGCATTAGTCAGAGCCGACATGGCCAGACTGCCGGCCGAGATTGCCGTACTCACGGCCCAGCTTCATGAGCTGCTCCTGCCTCGAGATCCCCACGACGATCGCGACGCCATCATGGAAATTCGGGCCGGCACCGGCGGCGACGAGGCCGCGCTGTTTGGAGCCGATCTCTATCGGATGTACCAGCGGTACAGTGAGCGCCATGGTCTCGCCTGGGAGCCGATCTCGCTCAGTGAGGGCACGCTCGGTGGGCTCAAGGAAGCCATTGTCGCCGTACGAGGACCGGAAGCGTACGGCCTCCTGCGCCGCGAGTCGGGAGTCCACCGCGTGCAGCGGGTGCCGGCCACGGAGACCCAGGGAAGAATCCATACTTCGGCGGCCACTGTTGCCGTCCTGCCGGAGGCCGAAGAGGTCGACATCAAGATCGAGCCGCAGGATCTCAAGATCGACGTGTTCCGGTCCTCGGGGCCCGGCGGACAAAGCGTCAACACCACCGATAGCGCCGTCCGCATCACCCACCTCCCCACCGGCGTGGTAGTGAGCCAGCAGGATCAGAAATCGCAGCTGCAAAACAAGATCAGGGCCATGGAGGTCCTCCGCGCCCGGCTGTTTGACCGGATGCTCGCCGCGCAGGAGGCGGCCCGCTCGCGCGACCGGCGCGCCATGGTCGGTACCGGGGATCGGTCAGCCAAGATCCGCACCTACAACTTCCCTCAGAGTCGCATCACCGACCACCGGATCAACCTCTCGGTCCACAACCTGGCCGATGTGCTCAACGGGGGATTGGACGAGATGGTCGACGCCCTTCGCATGGCCAGCCGTCAGGAGCTCATCGATGCCTGAGCTCGCCGTATCGCTGCGGGCGCTGATCGATGACGGCGCCGAACAGCTGCGCAGCGCGGGAATGGACGAGCCCAGGCGACAGGCCCTCCGCATCTGGACCGAGCTGGGCCAGCACGCCCCGGCTCACGTCGTCCTCGAGGGCCAGCACCCGGTGGACCCGGCGGAGGCCATTCGCTTTCAGGACGCTGTCTCGCGCCGCGCCCGGGGCGAGCCCCTGCCATACGTCACCGGACGCACCGGATTTCGGCATCTATCTCTGGTGAGCGATGCGCGCGCAATGATCCCCCGACCGGAGACTGAGGGTCTGGTGGAACTGCTGCTGCAGCGGGTGCGAACCGGGCGGGTTGCAGACATTGGCACCGGCAGCGGATGCATCGCGCTGAGCCTCGCTATGGAAGGCGCATACGACGAGATCACCGCCGTGGACCTCTCCGCCGAGGCATTGGCACTCGCCCGGCGGAACCGCGATCTGGCGGCGGTGCGGGTGAGCCTGGTTCAGGCTGACCTGTGTGCGGCGTTCCGCCCGGACTCGGTCGACGCGCTGATCTCAAACCCCCCCTATCTTACAGCGGACGAGTACTCGTCTCTCGACCGCTCGGTGCGCGATTGGGAACCGGCTCTGGCGCTGGTGAGTGGTGGAGACGGGATGGCAGCTACGATGCGCCTGGTGGATGAAGGGCGGCGAGTCGTGCGGCCGGGAGGGTGGCTGGCTCTGGAGACCGACTGTTCCCGGGCCGCAGCCACCGCGAGACACGCTTCGGCGCTCGGCTGGAGCGAAGTGACGGTTCATATGGACCTATTCGGACGCGAGCGATACCTGCTCGCGCAGAGGAGCTACGCAAGGTGATCTGGGAAAAGGCGCAGGATCTTGGCCGTCAGATTGGCCAGTCGGCGGAATACCAGGCGCTTCGGCGCGCGGAAACCACACTGCGGGAAGACAAGGATACGGTGGCCAAGCTGGACCAGATACAGATCCTGGCGCGCCAGGTCGACCAGGTGGTCTCCACCGGTCAGATGCCCGATCAGGCAACGGCCGAGGCATACGAAGGCGCCGTCCGCGACCTCGAGATGAGTCCGACAGGGCAGGCATATGTCGTCGCCCGCTCGAACTTCGAGAAGCTGATGCAGAAGGTCAACCAGCAGATCAGCGACGGCATGGAAAAGGGAGCCACCAGCAGCATCATCACGCTGGGATGAATGGTCGCGGCTTCTTCGTTGTTCTGGAGGGCCCTGAAGGCTCAGGCAAGTCCACCCTGCTCGGTCCGCTCGCCGAGCGCATGCGGGCGAGTAAGGTCGATCCGGTTGTGGTGCGCGAGCCGGGCGGCACCCACGCCGCGGAGATAGCACGGAAGGCGCTACTGGACCCGGATCACCCCATGGGTCCGGTGGCAGAGCTTTTCTTCTTTCTGGCGGCCCGGGCCGACCTGGTGCAAGCCGTCATCCAACCGGCGCTCGCGGCTGGGCGGGTGGTGCTCTCGGACCGCTTCGCCATGACGACCGAGGCGTACCAGATGGCGGGTCGCGGACTCGATCCCACCATGGTACGGGCGGCCAACCAGGCGGCAGCCCACGGTCTGACGCCCGACCTGACGCTGATCCTGGACCTGGCGCCCGAGTTGGGGCAGGCGCGGCAGATCGCGGCGGGCAAGCGGCAGGACCGGCTCGAACAGGAGAGCCTGGATTTCCACCGCCGAGTGCTGGAGTACTACCTAGCGGTCAAGGGCAGTGGGGTGCGACATTTAGATGCACGCCTTCCACCGGACCAGCTCTTGCAGGTCGCCTGGACGGAGATTCGCAGTGCCGCCCCAGCGACGTTCCAGTCTGTGGTTGGGTAAGCGTATACAGAACATTGGACTAGACCCGAAATTCGTCTTCCTCCTCGAGTGGGGTGGACACGGGGTTCCCCCATATCGATTTCGAATGAGTGTGGCAGCTATTCTGCGGGAGTGGAGGCGTATATGAGGCAGCGTTGGGGTGTGATCGGGCTGGTGGCGTTGATTTCGTTCTTCAGCGGCGGCTGGTTGTTGCAGCGCGGCGCTGCCAGCGATGGCAACGTCTATCAGCAGGCCCGCCTGTTCGACGACGTCCTGGGTCACGTCAACACCTATTTCGTCGATTCGGTCGGCGAGACTGATCTGTACCAGAAGGCGACGACAGGGATGCTAGAGCAGCTCATGGATCCTTACTCGGTGTTGTTGACCGGGGATGACTACACGGCACTCACCGAACAGACATCGGGTAACTACGCCGGGCTCGGCATCCAGATCGACGTCCGGGACGGCTGGATCACGGTGGTGGCTCCGCTGCCGGAGACGCCAGCCGAGCGGGCAGGGATCGAGACCGGAGATCAGATCGTCGAAGTCGACGGAAAAACGACCGAGGGATGGAAGAACGATCAGGCGGTGAAGGCGCTCCGGGGCGAGGCCGGCTCCAAGATCGCCATCACGATCCGCCGAGCTGGAATCACCGATCCAATCAAGTACCGCCTGACCCGGGCCCGGATCCATATGCGGTCGGTGCCCCCGGGTGCCATGTTCGACGGTGGGGTGGGCTACATCTCCCTGAATCCTGTCAGCGAGACCTCCGCGGAGGAGCTGCGCCAGGAGATCGCCGGTATGAAGGGCAAGGGAATGAAGTCGCTGATCATGGACCTCCGGGGCAACCCGGGCGGTCTGCTCGATCAAGGCGTCAAGGTGGCGGATCTCTTCCTCGATACGCGCCAGGAAATTGTCTCGACCCGGGGCCGGGCACGGGGCTCGACCAAGGAATTCGTAGACGAGGCCAGGCAGGCGTGGCCGGATCTGCCGATCGTAGTTCTGGTCAACGACGGCACCGCCAGTGCGGCCGAGATCATCGCCGGGGCCTTACAGGATCATGATCGCGCTGTGGTGGTGGGGGCTCCGACTTTCGGCAAGGGACTGGTCCAGACCCTGTTCCCGCTGGGAGAGGGCGTAGCGCTGAAGCTGACCACGGCCCGCTGGTTCACCCCAAGTGGGCGGACCATTCAGCGGATAGCCAAGAATGAGGAAGACCAGGCAACTCAGGCAGCCATGGCCGTAGTCTCCGATACCGTTCTGGGCGCGCCGGACGAGGAATCGACCGACTCTGCTTTGAAGGAGCGGCCGATCTTTCATACCGATGCGGGAAGGGTGGTACGGGGTGGCGGAGGGATCGTGCCTGACCTCGTGATCCGTCCCGATTCGTTGACCGCCGCCGAGCGCGACTTTGCCAAGGCTTTGGGTAACGGCCTGCCGCAATACCGCGACGCGCTGACGACCATCGCGCTCGACGCCAAGAAGACCCACGGCATCAAGGCGGAGTCGTTCAAGGTCACTCCGGAGATGCGGCAGCAGGTGTACCAGCGGCTGCGGGCCAAGGACATCCAGATTGCCCCCGCTGTCTTCAATGGCGCCGGGAAGCTGGTCGACGAGCAGCTCGGCTTTGAGATCGCGCGCTACGTGTTCGGCCGGCCGGCCGAGTTCCGCCGTCGCGCGGCGCAGGATCTTCAGATGCAGACCGCCATCGGGCTGCTGCGCAAGGCGCAGACGCCGAAGCAGTTGCTGGGCCTGGCCCAAGCGAGTGGGTCCGCGGCACCGGCCCAAAACTAGGGTTGGAGCAGCGGGAGATTTTTTACCCGAGCCCGGTCGGCCATCCAATGGTCGGCCGGGCTCGCGCGTTCGGGAATAGCCAATAGCCTCCAAGGAGCAACGGTGTCGCAGCCACGGGTGACGATCATTGGGGCAGGGCGAATGGGGCAGGGTCTCGGTCTGGCCCTGAAGCGTCGGGGTTACAAGATCGCGCTGGTGGCTCGCACCCCACGCGACGTTACGCCTCCCTTGATGCTGCATCAAGGGAGCCGAGCCGAGGCCACGGCTGGAGCCGAGCTTGTCCTCATCGCGACGCCGGATGACGCGATCGGGGCAGTAGCCGCGGAGCTAGCGGCCGAAGGAGCGATCGCACGAGATCAGGTGGTCCTCCACCTGTCCGGACTGCTCGACCGCAACGCGCTGCTGCCGCTGGAAGAAAGTGGTGCGGCGTGCGGTTCGTTCCATCCGCTTCAATCCGTGGCTGAGGCAGCCACCGCCGCCGAGCGGCTCAAGGGCGCGTACGTGGGGATCGAGGGGGACGATCGCGCACTGGTAGCGGCCGAGCGGCTGGCCAACACGCTCCGGATGATTCCGGTAAGGATTCCGGCCGCGGCCAAGCCGGCATACCATGCGGGCGCCGCGTTCGTTGCCAACTAC
>JALYPB010000201.1 GCA_030856585.1 Gemmatimonadota bacterium
AAGAACTTTCTCTTCCAGAAGCTCCGCGCGCACGACTGGAACGTGTCGGAAACGGCGCGTGCCTTGAAGATGCCGCGATCCAACCTCTACAAGAAGATCGAGCGTTACGGCCTCAGCCGGGAGTCGGAATGACCGAGCAACCACGCAACTGGGATAAGGAACTCGCCGACATCGACAAGGTGATCGCCAGGCAGCCTGCACCGGTGCCCGCCCCAGGCGGGGGAGGGCAGCCCGCTATTCCGCCGCAACGGCGCTTCGTTGCGCTGACCTGGTTCTGGACCGGCCTGGCCGTGGTCCTTGCTGTCGCGCTACCTCTGTGGCCGAACGACAAGAGCTGCGGGCTCAGACTGGTCTTCTATCTCGGCCTCGCCGGCATCGCGCTGCTGATGGGTGTGCTTGGCGCTCTGGCAAGCTGGTCGCACCGGCGAGGGCTGGCATTTGTCCTCTCGCTCGCGGCCATCCTGTGGGCCGGGATCATGGCGACACGGGAAATCCTGCCCCGGGTAGGCTATGCCAGGCAGGAGCTCCACTGGACCTGTCCCGAGGAGCCACCTGCCGCGGCGCCGGCGTCGACACCTGACTCAGCACCAACCGGTCCATGACCGGCAACGCAGCGATTGCGGTGCGATCCTACATCTGACCTAGAGACATGGCCAAGACTTTCAGGAACTTCATCGCCGGTGAGTGGGTTGCCCCGCGCACCGATGCCTATTTCGACAACCGCAATCCGGCGGACACGGCCGACTTGATCGGGCGGTTTCCCGATTCGGATAGCCGCGATGTGGACGCCGCGGTCCGCTCGGCCAAGCGCGGCTTTGCGATCTGGTCGCGAACTCCCGCGCCGGGGAGAGGCGACGTGCTCCGCCGGGTCGGTGACCTCCTGGTCGAACGGAAGGAAGCCATCGCCAACGCGATGACGCGGGAGATGGGGAAGGTCCTGGCCGAAACCCGAGGCGACGTGCAGGAGGGGATCGACACTGCGTTCTACGCCGCCACCGAGGGGCGCCGACTCTTCGGCCAGGTCGTCCCCTCGGAGCTGAGCTCCAAGTGGGCCATGACCTATCGCCGGCCCATCGGCGTCGTTGGACTGATCACCCCGTTCAACTTTCCGCTGGCAATTCCCACCTGGAAGATGTTCCCTGCGCTGCTGTGTGGGAACTCGGTGATCATCAAACCTTCCGAGGACGTCCCCCACACGGTTCACCTCCTGGTCGAGATTTTGCTGGAAGCGGGCCTCCCGCCCGAAGTCATTCAGCTGGTGCACGGCCGGGGCGAGACCGTAGGCAAGGCCCTGGTCGAGCATCCCGACGTGCCGGTCATCTCCTTCACCGGCTCGACCGAGACCGGCGCACTGATCGGAGAGACCTGCGGCCGGATGCATAAGCGGCTTTCGCTCGAGATGGGGGGCAAGAACGCCATGATCGTGATGGACGACGCGGATCTCGATCTGGCGCTCGAAGGCGTCCTCTGGGGCGCGTTCGGCACCACCGGGCAGCGTTGCACCGCTACGAGCCGGCTGATCCTCCATCGGAAGGTGCACGATCGCTTTCTTAATCGGCTGTCCGACGCGGCGGAGGCGCTGAAGCTGGGCGACGGGCGGGCGGACAAGACCGATGTCGGGCCGCTGATTCATGAGGCCTCCCGGGACAAGGTGGAGAGCTACGTCCAGATCGGGCAGGAAGAGGGTGCCGAGCTGATTACGGGGGGGAAGATTCCCGGCGGAGAGCGGCTGAAACAGGGATGGTACTACCGGCCTACGGTGTTTGCCGGGGTCAAGCCCAAGAGCCGGTTGGAGCAGGAGGAGATCTTCGGCCCGGTGCTGAGTGTCATCAAGGTGGGGTCGTTCGACGAAGCGGTTCGGGTCAACAACGACGTCCGGTACGGGCTTTCGAGCTCCATTTACACCGGCAACGTGGACCAGGCGTTCCGAGCCATGCAAGAGCTCGACAACGGAATCACCTACGTCAATGCCCCGACCATCGGCGCGGAGGCCCATTTGCCCTTCGGCGGAGTAAAGGCGACCGGCAACGGGCACCGAGAGGGTGGCTGGGAAGTGTACGAGTTCTACTCGGAAACGAAGGTCTGCTACGTGGACTACTCAGGGAAGCTCCAACGGGCTCAGATGGATAACTACGACATCTAGTCGGGAGTCGGGGGCTTTGAAAGGCGGACCGTACGGTGTGACTGGGATCACCAGAAAAATATGAGCTGGAAGCTCGATTCCGTGGTGAGCTTCTTGCTCCTGACTCCCGACCCTGACTCCCGACTTTTCTCCATTGCGCACTCACCAACCGCAGGGTAAGGTTCGTCAAAGGCTGCTCCCATAGGTCGTGATCAGTAATGGATCGTCTCGATGCCTCCGCTATTCGAGTGACTCCCCAGATCAGTACGAGGTCGAGTCGCATGCGTCCAATGCAGGTCGGTTCCGGTAAGCGCGGCCCGTCGTTCGACGAGGGCTCGCTGGACCAGTACCTACGCGAGATCAGCAAGTATCCCCTGATCCCGCAGGAGGAAGAGGTCAACCTGGCCCAGCGGATCCGCGTCGGGGAAGAGGAAGCGCTCGACAAGCTGGTTCGCAGCAACCTGCGCTTCGTTGTATCGGTGGCCAAGAAGTATCAGAACCAGGGCGTGTCCCTGGCCGACTTGATCAATGAAGGCAACCTCGGCCTCATCCGTGCGGCGCACAAGTTCGATGAGACCAAGGGCATCAAGTTCATCTCGTACGCCGTCTGGTGGATTCGGCAGGCGATCCTCCAGGCCCTGGCGGAGCAAAGCCGCATCGTGCGGGTGCCCCTCAACCGGGCCGGAACTCTCCACCGGATCGGCAAGCGCTCCGCCGCACTGCTGCAGGAGCTGGGACGGGAGCCCACGCCTTCAGAGATTGCCGAAGGAATGGAAATCTCGATGGAGGAAGTCCAGAAGACGCTGTCCATCTCTCAGAATCATCTCTCACTGGACGCGCCGCTCACTCCGGGCGAAGACAACAAGCTGCTCGATTATCTCCCCGACACTCAGAACCCCGGCCCCGATTCGGAGACCTTCGAGCACGCGCTCACTGAATCGATCGAGGAGGTGCTGTCGACCCTGAAGGAGCGGGAGGCGAAGATCCTGCGGCTCTATTTCGGTCTCGACGGTCCGGAGCCCATGACGCTGGAGGAAATCGGAAGCCTGCTCGGCATCACGCGCGAGC
>JALYPB010000202.1 GCA_030856585.1 Gemmatimonadota bacterium
CGCTACGACTTCATGCTGCGGGAGAACATCGCGGTGGGCAACATCGGCCGGCTGGAGGACGAGCCGGCGATCTACGAGGCGGCGGAGCGGAGCCTGGCCGATTCCGTGGCCCAGCGGCTCCAGGGCAAGTACGATCAGATGCTGGGCAAGCGCTTCGACGGCGGGGTGGATCTCTCCGGCGGCGAGTGGCAGAAGGTGGCGCTGGCCCGGGCCTATATGCGGGACGCCCAGCTGCTGATTCTGGACGAGCCGACCGCGGCGCTGGATGCCCGGGCCGAGTACGAGGTGTTTCTCCGGTTCAGCGAGCTTACTAAGGGAAGGATGGCGGTGCTGATATCGCACCGGTTCTCCACGGTCCGGATGGCGGACCGGATCCTGGTGCTCAAGGGCGGCGAGCTGGCCGAGCAGGGGACCCACGAGGCGCTGGTGGAGCTGGGCGGGCTATATGCCGAGCTGTTTCAGCTGCAGGCGGCGGGCTATCGGTAAGGCGGGCCCTGAGCGAGATGTGAGCTACGCTGGTGACCAAACAAGCTCGTCGTTCACATCGGAGCGTACCTCATGGGATAGCCCATAGCCCGGAGCAACCAGCAGCCTATTCCTGACGGCGCTAGCGCTTCCGTGACGGGGTGCAAGGAGAACCGGGACAGTGCAGCCGGCGGGTGACCCTTCCCAGCGCGCTCATGACCGGCGCCGGCCTGCTTCCTGACCAGTAACAGCGTGCGGGTGACGATTGCTGCGTCCGTCTGACTGGTGCCAGCTGCTCCTAGCCGGTGCCAGTCTGCCCCTGAGGAGTGCCGCGAGAGTTACCGGTGCTCGCCCGGCCGGGGCAGAGGCAAGCGAATCCCTAGTGCAGGCAAGCCCGGCCGTGCCGCGAGCACGATCAACGGTGCGGTGGCAAGCGCGGCCAGCAGCGTCAACGTCGGGTAGCCCCACGCTGCCACGATGACCCCGGAGATCGCCCCAGCCATGGCTCCTGCCAGTCCCATCACCAGATCCGAGAGTCCCTGAGCCGAAGCGCGCAGCTCCAGCGAAATCGACTCGCTGAGCAGGGTGGACCCGGCCACCATGGTTGCCGACCAGCCCAGACCCAGGGCCATGAGCCCGGCGGCCAGCCGGGTGGTGTCGTGTCCTGCGCTCCCCGCCAGGGCACACGCGGCGAGCAGCAGCGCGATCCCTAAGAAGATGACCGGACGGCGGCCGAGCCGGTCCGTGAGCCAGCCGAAGACCGGCGAGAACGCGTACATGCCCGCTATATGGAAGCTGAGCACCAGGCCCACTATGCCGAGCGTCCGCGCCGCGTCGTGCCCGGCCCCCTTATGTGCACCGGGGTCATCGCCATGACGCCGATCATGACTACGTTGCCGACCGCCATGGCGCTCACGCCCAGCCGAGCCGCCGGGTGCGACATGACAAACCGCAGAGCTTCGCGCATGCCGGGACGAGGAGCATTCGATACTGTTGAGCTCGGATGGCCGAGGGCGGTGCGAGCGACAACCGCCGGGTCCGGCCGCAGGAATACGGTGAGCAGCAGTATCGCGAGGCAGAACAAGACCGCGGAGAAGAAGTAGGGGCCGGCCAGGGTAGGCACACCGTACCGGCCCACCATCTTGCCTGCCAGTGGTGCCAAGCTCGGGCCCATGACGGCGCCGATCGTGGTCGCCCAGACGATGATCGAGAGATGCCGGCCTCGGAGCGTCGCCGGGGCGAGGTCCACCGCGGCATAGCGGGCCTGCAGATTCGCCGTGGTCGCACCGCCGAACAGAAAAAACCCAAGGAACAGGAGCGGTATCGAACCCCGCGTCGCCGCGGTAACCACCAGGATCGCCCCCACCGCCGCCACGAGATAGCCCGCCGCCAGACTCGGCCTACGTCCATAGCTCCGGACGATGGCCGTCGCCGGGATCGCGAACAGCGCTGTGCCAACTACCGCGGCGCTCTGGGCCAGACCCGACATGGAAACACCAGCAATGTCCGCCGCCAGCAGCGCTCCCACCGACGCGCCGACCGCGACCCCGATGCCGCTGATGATCTGGGTGACAAAGAGGAGGCGCAGTGTACGGCGCTGGACCGCTGCTGTTTCCATGGACCAACAGTAGCCCGCCCGGCCGGACAATCAACGGACGGAGTGTCGGCATACCGCCGTACCGCCTGCCCTACCGCCTTACCGCCTTACCGCCCTCAACTGATCCGCTCCGTGAGCTCCTCCGGCGGAACAATCTTGAAGCGGAACTTCTGCTCCACCAGCTGCCGCACCGTTTTGCCGCCGCGCTTGGCCGGCCGGAAGCGCATCTGGCCCAGCGCCGTCAAAACCGATGCGGTGAAACGCGGATCGTCGCTCTCCACCACCTGGACGGTGGTGGTGTCCACCTGCCCCGAGGTATCCACGACATAGATGGCATCCACCATCCCCTGGGTGCCGATGGCCGCCAGCTCACGCG
>JALYPB010000210.1 GCA_030856585.1 Gemmatimonadota bacterium
GCGGCCAATCGGCTGCACGTACTGGGCGAAACCGAGATCACCTATCTCAACTCGCTGCCGGCCGAGCAGCGACAACAGGCCCTGGCCACGTTTTTCGGCTTTGACCTGCCGTGCATCTTTGTGACCAAAGGCCAGGAGGTACCGGCGGAGCTGCTGGCATTCGCCCGGGGGAAGGGGGTCCCCGTGCTGCGGAGCCGCCTCAAGACCGCCGAGTTCTACCGCCGGATCAAGCCTATCGTCGAGGAGGCGTTTGCCCCCCGCACCACATTGCACGGCTCGCTGGCCGACGTCTACGGCGTGGGACTGCTGTTCGTGGGCCGCTCCGGAATCGGTAAGAGCGAGTGTGTGCTGGATCTGGTGGAGCGAGGGCACCGGCTGGTAGCCGATGATGTCGTTCAGGTCACCCGCCGGGGGCATGACGTGCTCATCGGGCGGGGACATGAGCTCGCCGCGCACCACATGGAGATCCGGGGCATCGGGCTCATCGATATACCTGCCTTGTTCGGGGTGCGGGCGGTACGGCAGCAGAAACGCATCGAGGTGGTCGTCCAGCTCGAGGACTGGGAAACGGCCAAGGACAGCGACCGGAGCGGCCTGTCCCGGGAGGAGACCACGATTCTTGAAGTCCCGGTGCCACGGGTGGTTGTGCCGCTCAATCCCGGCAAGAATATCACGGTGATCTCTGAAGTGGTCGCCATGATGCATCTCCTCCGCTATTCCGGCGTAGACGTCGCGGCCGCCTTCAACGCCCGCCTCATCAAGCGAATGAAGGAGCAACGCGGGGTAAAGGAATACCTCCAGGACGATTATGAGTGAGGAGCTGCGAGGCGTCGTGGTGTGCCACGGTCCCCTTGCCGGCGCCCTGGTGCAGGCGGCGGAGCAGATCAGCGGCCTGTGCGGTGCGCTGGTGCCGGTGTCGAATACCGGCTGCGACCGTGACACGCTGGAGGACCGGATTCTCGCCGCAGTGGCCGGTCAGCCGGCGGTGGTGTTCGTGGATCTGGCCAGCGGATCCTGTCTCGTCGCCGTGCTCAAGCGGCTCCGGAGTGAGCAGCTCGTGAAGGTGGTTACCGGCGTCAATCTGGCGATGCTGGTCGACTTCGTGTTCCACCGCTCGCTCTCGCCCGCTGACGCCGCCACCCGGGCGGCAGCAGCGGGGGAGAAATCGATCAGGATCCCCTGATGCCCATCGTGCTTTGCCGCATCGACGACCGCCTCATCCACGGGCAGGTGGTGATTGGCTGGGGGCGGGCCATGGGCATCGATCTCATCGTCCTTGTGGATGACCAGGTTGCCGCCTGTGATTGGGAGCAGGAGCTCTACCGGATGGCGGTGACGCCTGAGATCGAGGTGAAGTTCGTCACGATGACCGAGGCGGCGCGTCAGATGTCCAAATGGCAATCCAACGGAAAACGCGGGCTGGTGCTGACCGGCGACCTGGAAACCATGGCGGCCTTGCGCGCGTCCAACCCGGACGTTGTGCAGCGGATCAATCTGGGCGGAATTCATCACCGGGCCGGCCGTCGTGAGCGCCTGCCCTTCATCTATCTGACCGACCAGGAGCTGCGAACCCTTCAGTCACTCGAGGCTGGCGGCGCGGTAATTACGGCCCAGGATCTACCCACCACCGTTCCGGTTGCACTAAAGGCCCTGGGATGAGCGAGCTCTCGTCGCAAGTGGTGCTTTCGCTGCTGGTCTGGGGAACACTCGTCGGTCTTGACCTGGTGAGCGTTCCTCAGGCAATGATCTCGCGGCCGCTCGTGGCCGGAACCGTGGCCGGGTGGCTGGTGGGCGACGTAGAAGCGGGCCTCAGAATCGGGGTGGTGTTCGAGCTCTTTGCGCTTGATGTACTCCCGATCGGAGCAGTGCGGTACCCCGACTACGGTCCGGCTACCGTCGCCGCGGTAGCACTCGGGGCCGGCTCCCCCTGGGAGCTCAGCCTCGGCCTCAGCACTGCTCTGGGCCTGGTGCTGGCCGTGCTCGGCGGGTGGAGTCTTCAGACCGTGCGGCGGTGGAACGCCCGGGCCATACAGCGGCGCGCAGCCGCGCTGGCCGCGGGCGAAAGCAGCGCTATTCGCCGGCTACAGTACGGCGCTCTCCTGCGCGATGCCGCACGCGGAATGATCCTGACGCTACTGGGTCTCATCCTCGCCTCCGGCATCAAGCAGCGGGTGCTGCTGGACCGACAGACGGCGGTTGCTCTCACCCTGGTCGCGATCGGCTCCGCGCTTGCTGCCGCGGTCAACGGAGCGGTTCGTAGCTCCGGCCGCAAGGCCAGGCTCAAATGGCTCCTGGCCGGTGCCGGTGCCGGCGTCCTCCTGGCGGTGCTCGCGTGACTGGGCGCCTGCGAGCCTTGCTCCGGCTCTTCGCGGTCCAGGGGACCTGGAACTATGAGCGAATGCTCGGGGTGGGAATGGGCTACGCCGCGGAGCCATTGTTGGAGGACTTGAAGGCCGTAGACCCGGTGCGGCACGGCGAGGCCGTGGTCCGCTCCGCCGAGTTCTTCAACTGCAATCCCAATCTGGCAGGGCTCGCTCTCGGCGCCACCGCGCGCGCGGAGTACGAGGCCCTCCCGGGCGCGCAGATCGTCCGGCTCCGCACGGCACTTTGCAGTCCGCTGGGCGCCATGGATGATGAGCTCTTCTGGGCCGGGCTGGTACCAGCCCTGATTGGCGCTGCGCTGGTGGGTGTCGTGCTTGGTGCGGGGTGGTGGGCCATCGCCGGGTTCCTCCTACTCTATAATGGGATCCGTCTGTGGACCGGCTATTGGTCGCTTCGGACCGGGATGGAATCGGGAATGCGCGTCGGGGCGGCGATCGGATCCTCCTGGCTTCCGCGTGCCATCGAACGAGTCGGCCCGGCAGCCGCCTTTGCGATTGGTGCCGCCATTCCGGTGGTTTCTGCCTGGTACCTGAAGCCCTTTGGCTTCTCGGCCGGCGTCGGGGCCGCCGGAGTCCTGATGGCCGGCATTGCACTCACCAGGTGGTTCTCGCCGTTCCTGACTACGGTCCGGTTCGCGCTTGCGGCCATGATCTTCCTGCTGGTTCTACGGAGGGTCGGCGTGTGATCGAGCGGGCAGCCACTATCGTGAACCTGGAGGGGCTTCATGCTCGACCGGCCGCCCGGATTGTTCGCCTGGCCAGCTCGTTCGACTCCGACATCGAGATCTACAAGGATGGGGTGGGGGTGAATGCCAAGAGTATCATGGGCGTGATGATGCTGGCGGCGGAGTGTGGCAGCTCGATCACCATCCGGGCAACGGGCCCTGATGCCGAGAAGGCCGCCGAGGCTCTGGCCGCGCTTGTGGCTGACGGGTTCGGGGAGGAATGAGCGTGCCTCGTCTGTTCCGCGGAATAGGCGTGTCGCCCGGGGTGGCCTGTGGCCCGGCGGTGATCATCCGCTGGGACTTCCCCGAAGTGCCCGACCGGCCGGTCCGTTCCGATCAGGTCGAAGCCGAGGTACGCCGGCTCCGGGAAGCCGTGGAATACGTGGTCTCGCACCTGCGCGAGCTGGGCGAACGGGTCCTGCAACGAGCCGGGCCGGAGGAGTCCCGCATTTTCGACGCCCAGATCCTGATGGCTCAGGACAAGGACTTCCTCGCCGCCGTGGAAACACTGATCCGCATCAACCAGCTCAGCGCCGAGACTGCGTACGAGTTCAAAGCTCTCGAGCTCAGGGCTCTCTGGTCCGGCGCTGCCAGACTGCGCGAGCGCCTCGCCGACTTGCACGCCATCCAGATGCGGATGATTCACCGCCTCATGGGCGGCGGCGACAGCGAGCTCTGGTCGATTCCTTCGGACGAGCAGGTGATCGTAGTGGCGCACGAGTTGTCTCCGGGCCTGACGGTGCAGCTCGATCGTGAGCACGTGGTGGGCCTGGTCAGCGAAGAGGGGACTCGCACCTCGCACGCGGCCATCCTGGCTCACTCGCTGGGCATACCGGCTGTAATGGGGGCGGCGGGTGTGCTCGCGGGGATTCCCAATGGCACCATGATCCTGCTCGACGGTCAGAGCGGCACCATCGTACTCGACCCCAACCAGGAGGAGCTGGAGGAGGCGAAGGTACAGGTCAGCCGGCGTCACAAGCTCGAGCTCCAGCTCGAAGGGGTGGTTGGCGAGCCGGCGGTGACTCCCTCCGGTCGCGCCATCATGCTGATGGGAAATGTCGACCTCCCCGAAGAGATCGAGGCCGCCAACCGGCACGGCGCCCAGGGTGTCGGACTTCTGCGCACCGAGTTTTTGCTGACCGGGCGGGCCAGCCTGCCGACCGAAGACGAACAGACCGACTATTTCCTCCGCGTGGCGCGCGCGTTCCCCAACCAGACGGTCGTGATCCGTTCGTTCGATCTCGGTGGCGACAAGTTCCCCGCTGCCTTCAAGGCACCGGTGGAGGCCAATCCATTTCTCGGCTGGCGCTCCATTCGAGTCTGCCTCGATCAACCCGAAGTGTTCCGGCCTCAGATCCGCGCGGTGCTGCGCGCGGCGGCGAGGCATGATATCCAGCTGATGCTTCCGCTGGTGACCACGGTACAGGAGGTACAGGAGACCCTCGAGATCGTGGCCGAGGAGGCGGCGGCGCTGAAGAAGGCAGGGAAACAAAGCGCGGACTCGGTTCCGGTCGGGGTCATGATCGAGACTCCCGCGGCGGTTCTCATGGCGGACCGTCTGGCCGAGGTGAGTGCGTTTTTCAGCGTGGGAACCAATGACCTGACCCAGTACACCATGGCGGTGGACCGGGGAAATGCCAGGCTCGCCAATCGCTTCAATCCCCATGACCCATCGATCGTGCGGCAGCTTCAGCGCGTGGTGGAGGTGGGCAGGGCTGCCGGATTGCCGGTGAGTGTGTGCGGCGAGATGGCATCGGAGCCCCTGAGTGCTGTTCTCCTCCTCGGGCTCGGCTACGACCGCTTGAGCGTGTCACCCCCGGCGCTGCCGTTGGTCAAGTGGGTCATCCGAAGCATTCCGGATGATGCGGCGCGGCGGGCAGCCGAGGCTGCCCTCGGGGCGGCAAGTGCAGCGGACGTCTCTGCCGCCCTGCGGGACGCGGTGGGTGGATACATCGATGTTCGGCTGCTCGACCCCCAATCGGCGTTGCCGGGGCGTGGGCGCGTGGCTACCTTGCCCCCCGGCAAGGGCGGCACATAAAAACAAGTTGGGGCAGCGCGGCAGTCGGGCATTCGTCCGGTCCATCGGGAATCCGATACGGGCCATCAGCCCGCTGTCCTGCTGCCCCTCGTCCCAATGAGAGAGACTAAATACATGGCAGCGCCCAGGCGTCACGTTTTCACCTCCGAATCGGTGACCGAAGGCCACCCCGACAAGGTCGCCGATCAGATCTCCGATGCGATCCTCGATGCGATACTCGCCAACGACCCGGGCGCACGGGTGGCGTGTGAGACCCTCGTGACGACGGGCATGGCGGTGGTGGCTGGCGAGATCACTACCAACACCTACGTCCACATTCCCGATCTGGTACGTGAGACGGTGGAGGCGATCGGGTACACCGACGCCTCCTACGGCTTCGACGGGCGCACGTGTGCCGTGCTGACTACCATCGACCGCCAGTCCCCCGACATCGCAATGGGCGTCGATACCAAGAGCAACAAGGAGCAGGGGGCCGGAGACCAGGGCATGATGTTCGGCTATGCCACCAATGAGACCCGGGAGC
>JALYPB010000215.1 GCA_030856585.1 Gemmatimonadota bacterium
GCATGAGCGGGGCTGCATCACCACGGACTTCTCTTTTCGGGGCCCCAAGCCGTTCCAGCTCCGCACGGATGTCATCCCCTGGGGTACGGCCTGCCTTCAAGTCTTCCACGGTGAGGCCGGACAACACCGACTCCTCGGCTGGCAGCGGCCCGGACGCGGACTCGTACGCATCCCGCTCCTTGATCAAGAGCCATTCCTTGTCGCCCTTCTTCAGCTTGACCAGGGTCCACAGCCCGTGAAGCTTGAGGCCCCGGAGCTCGAACAGCAGCTTGCCCTTCGCCAGTCCGGCAACCGGATCCTCGATCGGCACCCAGCGCCCCCGGTCCCACAGAATCACGGCCCCGGCGCCATAGTTGCCCTCCGGGATCAAGCCTTCGAAATCCCCATATTCCAGCGGGTGATCCTCCACCATGACGGCAAGGCGCTTGTCCGCCATGTTGTACGATGGCCCTTTGGGGACGGCCCAGGACCTGAGTACGCCATCCATTTCGAGCCGGAGGTCGAAGTGCAGGCGCCGGGCGGCATGCTTGTGGACCACGAACAGTCCGCCGTGCTCTTCCCATGACGTCGGAGTAAGGGAGCCGGCAGGTTCGGGGGTGCGCTCCAGCGACCGCTTGGCGCGGTAGGGAGCGAGCGGATCAGGCTTGGATGTGGGCATTGAATAAGGAATTTACAATCACTTCCCACTTTTCTCCTTGCGGGCACAGTTTCGCTGCGATATTGTCACTTTATGCCTCCAAGACCCATTGCATCCGCCAATATCTCCTTCGGGCTGGTCTCCGTTCCGGTCAGTCTCTACTCGGCCAGCGAGTCCTCCGCCAACGTCAGCTTCAACATGCTGCACAAGAAGTGCGGCACCAGACTGAAGCAGCAGTACATCTGTCCCAAGGAAGATGTCGTGGTCGAGAAGGACGACATCGCCAAAGGATATGAGATTTCCAAGGGACACTATGTGACCTTCACCCCCGAGGAGATCAAGGCGCTGGACGAAAAGGCCACCAACTCAATCGATATCGCCGAGTTCGTGCCGCTCTCCGCGGTGGATCGTATCTACCTGGACAAGGTCTACTACCTGGGTCCTGACAAGGGTGGCGATCGCGCCTACCGCTTGCTGGGCGAGGCCCTGAAGACCACCGGACGCGCTGCGCTGGGGCAGTACTCTGCGCGAGGTAAGCAGCACCTGGTCCTGGTCCGCCCCCTGGAGGGCGTGCTGGTCATGGAGCAGCTCCACTACCAGCCGGAGCTTCGGTCGGCGGCGGAAGTGCCGCACCCCGACACACCGGTCAAGGAGGCCGAGCTGGCGCTCGCCAAGCAGCTGATCGAGCAGTCGTCCAGCGACGAGTTCCGGCCGGAGAACTATCGGGACACGGTGCGGGAGCGGGTACTCGATGCCATTCAGCAGAAGGTGGAGGGCCAGGAGATCACGGCTGAGGAAGCGCCCGCCGAAACCAAGATCATCGACCTCATGGACGCCCTGAAGGCAAGCCTGGCCAAGCAGGGCAAGAGCGCCGAGAAGAAGGACGCCGAGGACGAGGAGGAGGCTGCACCGAAGAAGCGGAAGGCGGGGGGCCGCCGGTAGGCTGGGGGGCCCGTGAACATCCTGGTCGGTACCAGCGGCTGGTCGTACAAGGAGTGGAAAGGGAGCTTTTACCCGGCCAAGATTCCGGCCGAGGAGATGCTCCGCTTCTATTCGGGCCACTTTCCAATCGTTGAGGTCAACAACTCCTTCTACCGCATTCCCGCCGAGCGAGTCCTCGCCACCTGGGCTGAGCAAGTCCCCCCGTCGTTCCGATTCATTCTCAAGGCCTCGCGGCGGATCACCCACAACAGCCGGCTGGCCGACGAGGACGGCTCCCTGGAGTACTTCCTGCGAGCGGTAAACCCGCTTGGAGACCGGCTCGGCCCTACCCTCTTCCAGCTCCCGCCCACCTTCAAGAAGGATGTCGAACGGCTAGGGAGATTTCTGAAGCGGCTGCCCCGCCGCTGGCCCGCCGCTTTCGAATTCCGCCACCCTTCCTGGTTCACCGACGAGGTCTACGATCTGCTGCGGACGAGAGACGTGCCCCTGGTGTCGGTCGATGTGGACGAGGCTGAAGGTGGGGGGTCTCCTCTCGTGGCCACCGCCACCTGGGGCTATCTCCGACTGCGGCGAGCGGCCTACGACCGGGCCGATCTCGAAAGGTGGGCGGCGAGCATCCGCCAAAATCCGTGGACAGTCGCCTATGTATTTCTCAAGCATGAGGATGGAAGCCCCACCGGTCCGGCCGCCGCAGCCCAAATGGGGGAGATCCTGACGAAAATGCCGGGAAAGTGACCTCGGTCACGACCTTGTCTACGCTGCGGGGCTAAGATGTCCGTCCGTTAAGAGGTAGCAATACTGAATAAACGGAGGATATAATGGCCACAAACAAGAGCTGGAGCGACGAGGACAGCTGGTGGCGCGATAACTTCGACTCAAGGCCGTACGCCACTGGCCGCAAGTATGAAGATTTTCGCCCCGGCTATCTCTATGGCTTCGAGGCCGGCCAACACCACATGGGTCGCAATTGGGACGATGTGGAGACCGACCTGAAAACCGGATGGGACAAGTTCGAGGGCCGAGGCCAGAACACCTGGGACACGGTCAAGCATGCCGTCAAGGACGCCTGGCACCGAATTACCGGGCAGCGCGACCTCGACGCCAGCAGAATGAACGAGTCTTCGTCCGACCGCTTCTCGCAAACCGGCCGGAACCCCTAGACGCAAAGCTGGATCAAGCCCGGGACTTCACATCCCGGGCTTTCACTTTTTTCCGACTGAATGACGCTGTACGTGATATGGGACACGGCGATGAGGTCGCCTCCGGTGTCTTTTGTTAGAGCGCCGAAGCGAATGGGTCCGCCAGGATCGTAGCGCCGTGGTCGACTCTGCATGCCCCGCATGTATGTCTGTGCCTCTGCCTACCGGCCTCATTCCCTGAATCGCAACACGCATACGTCCACTCGGGACCGGCACCCGGACCCGTATTCCAAGGATCAGCTCCGGTCGCCCGCAGGAGACGTGGGGACATCGGCGAACGGTCAGCACAAAGGAGCAACACGATGACGATGCCAAACACGGAAGCCCGTGGCACGCGAGGCCAGACGGCGCCTGGAGCAGAGACAGGGCAGACCGGTACCGCCCGAGAACAGATCCGCGAGGTGAAGGATCAAGTAGTGGGTCAAGCCAGGAGCACTTTTCAACAGGCCCGGGATAAGGCAGGCGCGAGCCTGGGAGAGAGCAAGGGTCAGTTCGCTGATCAGTTTGGCACCATCGCCGAGGCGCTTCGGCGCACGACGGAGCACCTCCGGTCGGAGGATCAGCAACGGATCGCCGGGCTGACCGAGACTGTGGCGCGTCAGGTGGATCAGGTAGCCGATTACCTGCGGAACAAGGACGCTCGCGCAATCCGGAATGACCTGGAGAGCCTGGCCCGGCGGCAGCCGGCGATCATGATTGGTGGGGCTCTGGTGCTGGGGTTGATCGGTGCGCGCTTCCTCAAGAGCTCGCAGCGGGAGCGGTTCAATCGCAGTCCGGAGTTCTCAGGCCGGGACCGGTTGGGCAACGGCGGCTACAACCCGCTTCCGGGAACCGAGCGCGGGTATCAGGGAGGCGGCTATGCCGGCGCTTAGAGAAGATCGCAGCATCGGCGAGCTGTTCGGTCAGCTGAGCCAGGACATGACCCTGCTGTTCCGGCAGGAGGTTCAGCTGGCCCGGGCTGAGATGAGTGAGAAGATCTCGCAGGTCACCGGCAATCTGGTCTCGGTAGTAGCGGGCGGGTTCGTGGCATATGTCGGCGCGCTCGCGCTGGTAGCAGCGCTGATCCTGGGGCTCCATGAAGCAGCGGACATTTCCCCCTGGGTTTCGGCGCTGATCGTGGGTGCCCTTTTCGCCGGAGCAGGCTACCTGATGCTGAACCGCGGCTTGAAGGAGCTGAAGCGGGTGGACCTCGCCCCCCGCCGAACGGTCGAAACCCTTAAAGACGACGTCCAGTGGGCGAAGGAGCAACGGTCATGAGTGAGTACGAGAGACAGAATCCCGGGCTCGCTTACGAGCCGACAGGCCAGGAGTTCGGATCCGAAGCCACGTCGCGGAGCGAGAAGAGCCCTGAAGATATCGAGCGCGAGATCGAAGAGACCCGTGCCCGGATGAGTAATAACATCGATGAGCTGGGCGACCGGTTCAGCCCTGATAATCTGAAGCACGAGGCCAAGAGCGCCATCAAACATGTGGCGCAGGATGCCGTCTCCAACGTCGGCGAAACCGCGCGGCGCACCGGCTCCCGTCTGGTGGACGTGATCCGGGAGAACCCGCTTCCGGTGATCGCAGTAGGCGCCGGGGTGACCTGGCTTCTGACTAAGGGGTCCAACAGCGACGTGTCCGGCAACCGGATGGCGCGGTATTCCTATACCGGCGCCGAGCGGCGGCAGGGTGGTGCATGGCAATCCGGCATCAAGGGGCGGGTTGGCGAGGCCGTCAGCGGCGTGAAGGACAGCGTGAGCGAAGCAGCCAGCGGCATCAAGGGCCGCGCCGACGAGCTGGCCGATGACGTTGGTGGGCTCAAGAGGCGAGCCCAGGAACGGGTGGGCGACTTTGGTGGGGAGGCACGCCGCCAAACCCAGCGGGTCAAGACCAACCTCGAGCACGCCGCCAGCGAAAACCCCCTCATCGTGGCTATCGGGGCGACAGTCGCCGGCCTGGTTCTGGGGCTTCTCCTGCCGGGCACCGAGCGCGAGAACGAGATGATGGGTCCGGCTCGGGACCAGTTGATGGATCGAGCGGAGAAGACCGCCGAGCGGGTCAAGGATTCCGCTATCGAGGCGGGACGAGAGGTCAAGGAGGCGGTCCGGAACGAGATCACCGAGCACGCTCCAGAGGTCAAGCAGGCGGTGCAGGAAGCGGGCATGATGGTCAAGGAGCAGGTGAAGGAGTCGGCCAAGAAAGTGAAGAAGGAAGCGAAGGACGCGGCGAAGGAGCCCGGCACTAACCCCAGGAGCGGAACATGAGTCTCGATTCTTTGGAGAAGCTCTTTCTCGAAGAGCTGAAGGACGTGTATAACGCCGAGAAGCAGATCTTGAGGGCGCTGCCCAAGATGGCCAAAGCGGCGGAATCCCCCGAGCTGGAGAAGGCGTTCACCCAGCACCTGAAGGAAACCCAGGGCCAGGTTCAGCGCCTTGAGCGGGTATTCAAGGAACTGGGGCAGGCCGCCCGGGGCAAGAAGTGCAAGGGCATGGAGGGCCTCCTGGAAGAAGGCAAGGATGTCCTGGAAGAAGATGGCGAGCCGGCGGTGATCGATGCCGCGCTGATCGCCTCGGCCCAGCGGGTTGAGCACTACGAGATCGCCGCCTACGGCTGTCTCCGCACCTATGCCAATCTCCTGGGGTACTCAGAGGCCGAGCGCCTGCTGAGCCAGAACCTCCAGGAAGAGGAAGCAGCCGACAAGAAGCTCACCCAGTTGGGTGAGGGCGGAATCAACGAAGCGGCCGCAATGGCCGGCGCCGGCGTCGGAGCGGACGAGGAGTAGCACAGGAACTGGCAGGCAAAGAAGAGGCCCGGGATGTTCTCCCGGGCCTCTTCTCTTTGGTAAGCGATCCCGGTTACTTGGCCGGGCCGCCCTGATTCTCCTCGTCATCCTCAGCCGACAGCGATGCCACCGCTGCCTTGAGGTCGCAGGCCAGGTCGCGCTCCCGACGCAGGGCGCCGATCAGGGCCTCGGCCTGTTTCATCTGGAAGCCGAGGGCACCGGCCGACTCCATCGCATGATCGACGACGGTCTTCTGCGCGGTGAGCGTCTCCACGGTCGCCCGGATACCGAGGGCAAGCGCTTCGGCCCGTGCCAGGCGCTGCTCTGCCCGCTCGAGCTGACGCTTCCGGGACTCGAAGCCCTTGAGCGTCTCCTCGGTGGTCTTGAACTGGTCCTGGGTGGCCTGGAGCATAGTCCGGGTCTCTTCGATCTCGCGACGGGCCGATCCGATGGCCTGGACGTCCTCGACGGTCCGCTCGGCCAGGTCGAACACGTGCTTGACCTGAGCCTCGATCGCCTCGACACCGGCCTGACGAGCCAGGGTCTGCTCCAGTGCCTTCGCGGCCTGGGCCTGAGCCGACTCCCACTTGGCCAGCAGCTCCTCGAAGTGCGTCAGCTGCCGATCGATGTACTTGAGGGCACCGGCGCGGTTCTCCAGTTCACCTGACACCTGCTGCAGGGTCCCGGCCTTTTCCTCGGCCTGGGCGAGCGTGGTTCCGACCACCCGGGTGACCTCCTCCATCCGCTGCGCGGCTTCCGCGGCTTCCTTCCGGAGGGCCGACGCACGGGTCAGATGGTCGGTCGCCTTGTCGAGCGCGCCCTGCCGCTGATCGAGTTCCTGGCCCAGCAGGCGGATCTTCTCTTCCACCTGGTTGATCTGCTGGGTCCGGCCTTCCATCGCCCGCACCGACTCGTCCACCATGCCCATCCGGCGCTCGGCCTCTTCAACGGCCGACGTGACTACCGAGACGGCATCAGACAGCCGCTGGGCGCCTTCGGCCTGACGGCCGAGCTGGGCGAACCTGGATTCGGCGGCTTCCATCCGGGTCTTGAGCCCCTCGGTACGGTCCTTGAGCTCCGTGCTGAGTGAGCCGATCTCTCCCAGATTCCGCTGAACGTCTTCCACCATTTCTCGCTGCGACTGGATCAGGGCCATCGAGCCCTTGACCACTTCGACCTCGACACGGATTCGCTCGACCATTGGTTCCAGGCCGCTCAGCTCCTTGACCTGGGCCTGTACCTTCCGGGTCCAGACGTCGGCGTTGGCCAGCCAGGCCTGGGTTTCCCCATGGGTCTCCCGCAGGCGGCTCATCTCATCAGCCGCGGAGCGCATCTGCTCCAGGCCATCGGACAAGAGCTCGCGGGTGCCCTTGAGGGCTCCCAACTGCTCCACGGCCTGCTCGACGCCGGGCCTGATCTCGTCCAGGCGCCGCATACGGGCGGCCAGCTCGGTTGCCATGTTGTCCAGCCGGGTGACGTCCTGCCGCAGCGTGCTCGAACGGGCGGCTTCCTGGGTCAGCGCGGTTACTTCCTTGGAGAGATCGACAATCTGCTCGCCGACGTTCCGGACCTGGGTCTGTACCGCCGCGGTCCCCTGGCTGGCTGCGTCCAGCACTGATAGACGGGCCTCACACTCCTTCACCGCATTGCGCAGGTCGCCGATACGCTCGCTGACGGCGTGCAGGCCGCGATGCTCCAGCTCGAATCCTTCGCTGCTCTTCCGCATCTGCTCGCGCAGATCGGTGAGCGCCTGGCGGGCGGACTGTTGCGCGTCCTCGATCTTCTGGGACGTGCTCTGAAGCTCCTCGGTCCGGGACAGAACCTTGTCCTGGATGGTCTTTACTTCGCTGAGCTTGGCCTCGATCGGGCCGAACCGGCGGATCTGCTCTTCCTGGCGGCGGAGCCATGCGTCCAGCTCCCGATCCATACGGGTGAGCTGAGCGATCTGGCTGGCGGCACGGTCCACGGCCTCGCGCTCCTGCTCCAGCATCGTGGTCTTCTGAGCTACCTGGTCGGCCAGCGCCTTGAGCACGGCCAACTGGTGCTGGACATCGGGAATCGAGGTCGAGGCCTGGTTAATCGGCTCCAGCGCTCGCTCGACCGACTGCACCCGGCGGACTACATCCTCGAGTTTGCCGGTCGCGGCCTGGAAGTCCGAATCGAAGTTTTCCAGCCTGGAGGTCGTGTGGCGGTGGGCGGTCAGGGCATCATCGTGCTGGGTCCGCATGCGGGCAACGTTCTCGGCCTGCTCGGAGAGCTGGGTCCGGAGGGTTTCCGAGTCCGTGCGCAGCGCGGTCAGAGGTCCCTGGAGGCTGAGGAAGGAATCCACCTGTTCGCGCAGCAGCAGCGCGGTTTCCACCTTGTCGCTCAGCCCGGCCATCTGGCTTTGGAGCCGGTCCACGCCTTCGCTGGCATGGCCCAGGCGGGCCTCGGTGGCCGTCTGGGTCTTGATGACCCGCTCGACCTGGTCTTCGGCCACGGACAGCTGGCTTCCGAGC
>JALYPB010000223.1 GCA_030856585.1 Gemmatimonadota bacterium
TTTGGTAGGTGAGAAGTGAGAAGTGAGAAGTGAGAGGGTCCTCCTCCACGCTCCCTTCTCACTTCTTACTTCTTACTTCTCACTGTGAGGGGTTGTGGCGACTCAGTTTGACGTGATCATCGTGGGCGGCGGACCGGCCGGCTATGTCTGCGCCATCCGTGCGGCGCAGCTTGGGCTCGCGACGGCGGTGATCGAGAAAGACAAACTCGGCGGCGTCTGCGTAAATATCGGCTGCATCCCTACCAAGGCCCTGCTGCATAGCGCCTACGTCGCCGGCCTGATAGCCCATGACGCCAAGGACCTGGGCATCGAGGTCGGAGCCGTGAAGACCGACTACGGCGTTGCCATGAGGCGCTCCCGCAAGGTCTCGGAGCAGAACTCCAAGGGGGTGGAGTTTCTGATGAAGAAGCACAAGGTCACCGTGGTGAAGGGGACCGGAGTGGTGGCGCGCAACCGCACGGTACGGGTGGGCAAGGACGAGTACCAGGCGCGGAAGGCTGTGGTCATCGCCACCGGGTCACGGGTCAAGGGAATCCCCCAGATCGGGCTGGAGATCAACAAGAGCACCGTAATCAGCTCAGACGAGGCTCTGTTCCTCGAGACCCAGCCGAAGACCCTCGCCATCGTGGGTGCCGGCGCGGTGGGCTGCGAGTTTGCCGACATCTTCCACGCCTTTGGAAGCAAAGTCACCCTCATCGAGGCCCTCCCCCGTATTCTCCCGCTGGAAGACGCCGAGTCATCCGACACCCTGACTAAGAGCTTCAAGAAGCGCGGCATTACCGTCATTGCCGGGGCCAAGGTGAAGAAGGCAACCGTCGCCAAGGACAAGGTGACGCTCGAGATCGAGGCCAGTGGAAAGAGCGAGTCGATCGAGGCCGATAAAGTGCTGATGGCGGCGGGCCGCGCGGTGAACACCGAGAACCTGGGACTCCAGGAAGCCGGCGTGCAGCTCACCGATCGCGGATTCATCAAGGTGAATCAGGCAACGCTGGAGACCACCGCGCCCGGCGTCTATGCTATCGGCGACATCGCCGGCCCCCCCATGCTGGCCCACAAGGGGAGCCGGGAAGGGGTGGTGGTTGCGGAGCTGATTGCTGGGCACAAACCCCAGCCGATCAAGTACGACAACGTTCCGAGTGTCACGTACTGCCATCCCGAGGTCGCCAGCATCGGGATGACCGAGGAGCAGGCCAAGGAGCGCAAGCTGGAGTATCAGGTCGGGCGTTTCCCGTTCAGCGCCAACGGCCGCGCCCGGACCTCCGGCGACACGGAAGGATTCGTGAAGATTATTCGCGACAAGAAGTACGGCGAGATCCTTGGTGCTCACATCGTGGGCGGTCACGCTTCCGAGATCATCCACGAGCTGGCGGTGGCCCGGCAGAACGAATACACGGTCGAGGAGGTCGATCTCGCCATCCACGCCCACCCCACGCTCTCCGAGGCGATCGCCGAGGCCGCGCTGGATTCGATGGGCCGGGTAATACACATCTGAGAAGTGAAAAGTGAGAAGTGAGAGGCGAGAGGTGAGTGGGAGCGGTGGCACGCTGGGCTTTCTGGTGGCCGCGCTCGCGTGCGCCGTGTCGGCCGGTCTGACCGCTATCACCGCCACGGTGCTCGTCGCTGATGCGCTTCGCGCCCGCCACGGGGCGGCTAACCTCGAGTTACGGTTCTACCTGATCGCGGCCGGGACCCTCGCGGGTCTCATGCTCGCAGGTTTCGTCGCCTGGCGTCTGCTGGAACCGGTCACCTCCGCATATCGCCGCGGGGGATTGGCAATGGTTGCGGCCTTTGCCACAGTGGTCCTTATGTTGATATGCACGGCGGTCTTCGAGTTCTTCGGACGTAGTGGACTGCTCGCCTTGCTCGGCCTCTCCGCTCTAACCTGCTCTCTGCTCGCCTTTCAGGCCCACCGCCTCAAGTCGCAGGTGCACCTGTGACGGCCCGGCTGGTTGTGCATGACCTCGGCCGGCGGGCCTATGCGGAGGTATTGGAGCTCCAGCGGGCCCTCTGCCGGCAGCGCATCGCAGGGGAGAGCCACGAGGACATCCTCCTGCTGGTGGAGCACGACCCAGTGGTGACGCTGGGCCGGGGCACTCGGGCCGCCAGCCTGCCGCTGCCCAGGCCAGAGCTGGAGGGCCGGGGGATCGAGGTGTTCGAAGTGGAGCGTGGAGGAGACGTCACGTTCCACGGTCCCGGGCAGCTGGTTGGCTATCCAGTCGTGGATTTGCGGCAACACCGGCAGGACCTGCACTGGTATCTCCGGCAGCTGGAGGCCGGCCTGATCACCGCTCTGGCTGACTTAGGAATTGCCGCTGGGCCGAATCCGGGGCTTACCGGGGTGTGGACCGGGGGACGCAAGGTTGCCAGTATCGGCATTCACGTGAAACAGTGGGTGACGTTCCACGGCTTTGCCCTCAACGTGAGCACGGACCTGTCCTACTTCGATCTGATCGTCCCGTGCGGAATCAAAGACGTGACCATGACCAGCGTAGCCCGGGAGCTCTCCCGGGACGATTTGGTCTCTCTCTGGGAAGAGGCTCGCCAGGCCGTCATCACCGGGGTGGCCGAGGCCTTTCAGCTCCAGCCGGTCGAGAGCGTGGTATCAGCACCTATCTGACGACTTTCCACCCTATCCGCTCCTTTGGCCTCGCATTTTGTTCCGCCCCGTTGCCTTCTTGGGACTAATGAGTTTTTCTCCCTACCATGCCCGATTCGACCCGTCGCCCCTCGCCTGACGCCCAAGCGGACCAGCGGATCCAGGAGATCCTGCGGGCCGCCGACAGTTGGTCGAAAGAGGCCCCGCGGGCGCTCATGCCGGCCATCCGGGCTGTCTGCATTCGGCTGGCGGAGATGGTCGCCGATCAGCGGAACTACCTGGCCCCCCTGCCGGAGCCTCAGGAGACCGAGCGGCGGCAGGTCCTGTCTATGGTGGCCGATCGGTTACGCTCGAAGCCCGTAACGGAGGGGGTGGACGAGCACCTGAAGGCGCTCGAGGAGCTGGAGCTTCGTTCCACCGGCTCGTGGGCCATCGTGGCCTCGGCCCAGACCGAGTGGATCACCACCGCCATCCGGTACCTGGAGGGGCAGGCAGTCGCCCTGCCGGCGGGAGATCGGCCGGACCCCTACTGGGCCGATGACGTGGTGGCGGGGATCATCGCCTCGGTGCGCGCGCTCATCGGGGTGGATGAGCTCCACGCGCGCACTGAGGCCCGTTACTCGGGACCAGTCAAGCGCATCACGCCAGACGAAGAGTAGCCCGTCGACGCCTCCCCGCCCTTCTCCGCGAACAGATCGAAGAAACGCCCGAAGATCTCGATACCGTTCCAGAGCTGATGCAGGTCCAGCTTCTCGTTCGGTGAGTGCAGCCCATCGTCGGGAAGGCCGATTCCGGTGAGAATGACCGGCGCCCCGGTGAGCCCCAGGTCGGGAACTATCGGAATGGACCCGCCGGCCCGCACCTGCACGGCTTTCCGGCCTTCCACCGCTTCGAAGGCCTCGTTCAGAACCTCGAATGCCGGATGGCTGACGTCCACCTGAACCGGGTCTCCCCCGTGCAGGACCGTCACCTTGACGTCCGCCCACGTCGGGGCCAGCGCCGCCACAGCTCGCTCCAGTGCGCGACCCACCTCCGCCACCTGTTGGCCCGGTACCAGTCGCAGGCTCACCTTGGCGGTCGCTTGCGCGGGGATGACGGTCTTGGCTCCCTCGCCGATGAAGCCGCCCTTGATGCCGTGTATCTCGAGGGTTGGGAGGGCCCAGACCCTCTCGTAGACCGACCGATCGGTCAGACCGGTGAGGGCCTTGCCGGTGACCTCCTCACTCAGAAACCGCTTCTGGTCGAAGGGCAGGCGCTGCCAGGTATCGAGCTCCTCTTTCGTGGGCGGCTGCACCGCTTCGTAGAGTCCCGGGATCCTGATCTCCCCGGTCTCGGACTTGAGCTGGCCGAGAAGCCGGACCAGTGTCTCCAGGCCGTTCGGAGCAACCCCGCCATAGGTGCCGGAGTGAAGGTCGCGCTCCAAGGTGCGGACCGAGATCTCCGCGTAGCAGAGCCCTCGGAGCGCGGTGTACACGGCGGGCCAGCCCGGTGCGTAGTAGGACATGTCGCAGACCAGCGCAGCATCGGCCCGGGTTCGCTCCGGCTCGCTGTGCAGCAGATCGAAGATGACCCGGCCGCCGCACTCCTCCTCCCCCTCGAAGATGAAATGCACGTTGAGAGGAGGCACGCCCTTGGAGTCGAGCACCGCTTCATATGCCTTGAGCAGACAGAAGACCTGCCCCTTGTCATCGGCGGCGCCGCGTGCGTACAGCCGGCCATCGCGAACCGTCGGGGTGAAAGGCGCCGTGACCCATTCGTCCAGCGGATCGGGGGGCTGAACGTCGTAGTGGCCGTAGATGAGGAGTGTCGGGCGCTCCGGAACCCTGGGAGTCTCCGCCCAGACAACCGGGTGGCCGGGCCCCTCGATGATGTTCACCACGGGGCAGCCCAGGCGGCGCAGGTGGTCGCTCAGCCAATCGGCGGCCCTGCGGCAATCCTGGGCGTGCGCTGGGAGTGCGCTGATGCTGGGGATGGCAAGAAACTCGCTCAGCTCCCTCAGGAGGCGGGCTTGCTCGCGTTGGACAAAGCCTCGATCCATGGAGACCTCCCTGGTGACGGAGACTACCGCCCGGTGGCGGCGGAATCTCCTACCGCCCGTCCCAGCCGGCTGTAGGCGCTGTCGCCCTCGACGCCCTCCATCAGCTTCCCGAGCGCGCTGACGCTTTGCCGGACGTCCCTGTTGTGCCGCTCGTACCAGCGGTCGAAGAGATCCAGCCTGGTGCGATAGATCCGGGCACCGATCAGCCCGGCGTTGTTGATCGGCCGCTCCGCCATCCGGTCTACCCGAAAAGTGCGAAGCCGTTGGGAAACGGGACCGGTGAGCTGGGACCGGGCCCATGCCGCGGCATCCCGGCGTCCCGCCTCGAGCGCGAGTGAGTCCGGCTTGCGGCCATAGAGCGAGTCCAGGCGGCGCACCAGGGCCGAGTAATAGTCGCCGAGCACGATCTCGTCATGCCAGCGGTTGGCCGCGTGGGTGGCGTTGACGCTGTCGCCGCGCTCCCGGAAAAATGCTTCGGCCGAGCGATAGCCGACCATCTGGGCAAAGCTCTCGTTGAACGGCGTTGCGCTCTTCACGTACAGCGTGTTGTGCGCGATCTCGTGGAAGACGGTGGCGGCCAGCTCAACCGAGTCACCCGAGATGGCAGTGGAGAGGAGCGGGTCCTCGAACCAACCGAGAGTCGAGAACGCACCGGACGGGCGGAGATAGATGTCATATCCCCGGGCCGCAAAGCGGGCCGCCTCTTTCCGTGCCGCACGGGGATCGAAGAACCCCTTGTAGGGAATCCGGCCGACGATCGGATACTTCCAGGTGTAGGGGCAGATGCAGTCCTTCGGAGCGGCCTGGAGCACGAGGAGCAGGGTGTCACGACCCACGTCCGAATACGTCGTGTAGGTCTCCTTGGCCTCGAGCCCGAGCCGGGCAGCATAGTCCCGGGACGCCAGCACGAGCCCCAGCGACCGCCGAAGGGCGGGATCGGTTCTGCTGTCCCGTACCAGTCGGGCAATCGGTTGCCTGGACTGGAGAATCCGGGTCTCCTCGAACCCGGCCCGTGTCAGGTAGCGGACATCTTCACTGGCGAGGTACGCGGTTCCGTACCCGGCAAACAAGGCGGCGACGAGGGCAAAGAAGACCATCCGCTTCACCGAATCCGTACCAGGCCGATGCGCGCATCGACCGTGGGTGATACCGCCTCGCTGCCCGATGGTCCGGTGAGCAGCAAATCGACGGGGGGCGCACCCCCGGCCTGGGTCACCAGCACATGCCGGCCGGATCCCGCGCGCAGAACCCCGGTGCGGCTGTAGCCAGGTCCGCTGGTGTTGTCTGGCACGAGCGGAAACGCCTGTTGTATCGAATCCGGAAACACCTGGCGGAAGTTCCACGACTTGTAGCGGAGACGCGACGCGGGCTGGTCAAACCCGGGGAGGTTGTCGAGATAATTGGTCATCTGCCACTCAGGAGCCAGAACCGAGAAGGGGACGTTGGTCTGGCTGACAACGTTCGCGGCCCCCACGAGGCTGGTTGCAACCAGTCGGCGGGTCAGGTCGGTCCCGAGCACACTATCGCTGGCAAAGTGATCCGCCAGCCAGCGCACAAAGAGCCAGTTGGCACCTCGCTCCTCGAGCGTACCGTTGGAGCTGCCCGGCTCGATGAGGAAAAAATCCTCAGGCGACTGCAGGTAGGCGTACGCGTTGGGAATGTTGCCCCGTTCCAGAAAATCCTGGAAACAGGATCCGGAGGCGCACTCGCTGGCCGGCAGCTCCCGGGCGCCGAGCTCCTCGGCAAAATGGGAGAGGCCCTCGTTCAGCCAGATGTCTTCCGCACTGGCGCCCCGGATCAGCCGGTGCTGGTTGAAGCTGATCATGTGCTGGAATTCGTGGATGAACGTCGGCGGCAGGCGCTCGCGGGCGAATTGTTCGGTGATGCTGCATGTCGGATTGTTGATGTCCGGAACCAGGCCG
>JALYPB010000235.1 GCA_030856585.1 Gemmatimonadota bacterium
ACCGGGGAAGGGAAGCACTATCCCCGGCCGCGCAGCCATTGAATCGGCCGCCGCCTCGGCCGCTTCGAGCGCGGCGTCCGCGCTGCGAGCCAGAATCAGGAAGTTGCCGCCACCCACGCCCTTCACCATGCCGAACTTCTCCTGAACCAGGAACTCCCCTTCCATGACGGGGATCCGCCAGAAACGCTCGCCGGCGATAACCTTGCTGACCTGAAAGCCGTCGCCGAAAAAGCGCAGGGCGGATCCGACGCCTACCCGGTCCGAAACACCGGGCAGCCCGTCGTAGCACGCCGTGGTGGGGCAGGTGAGCACCGTCTGACCAATGCGCTCGATCAGCCGTTTGGCCAGATCATCCTTACCCATGGTCATCATCAGAACGCTGATGCCGGGACGCCCGTCTGGAGTCTCCCTGGCCGGCAGCTCCCGCTCGATACCTGCCTCGACCTTGCACCCGATCACCGAGGTGGCGAATCCGGTCAGCTTGAGCGCCGCGGCACGCACCCAGCGGGGGCTGCGCGCGGTAATGATGATGCGCGCTATCCGCATGGTGAAGGCTTCGGCGAAGGTGTCCTCGATGAAGACGCCGCGGATCTTCATAGCCCCGGTCTCGGGCTGTCATTCTGAGCGAAGCGAAGAATCTCTCATGGTTTCGGGAGATCCTTCACTGCGTTCAGGATGACATCAGACGCCGATGGGCTCATCTGGAATTCCCTGAACCGGGTAGTTCTCAAACGACACCGTCGAATACGCATCGAAGTAGCGCTTCAGGTCGGGTAACAGCGCGTCGTCGTAGCCCGGCCGGACATGCAGCCGGCGGCCTGCGGGTGCGCGACGAAGCTGACCCTCCTCCACCACCAGGGTGCCTCCTTTGATCACGTACCGGGGAGTGGCGAACATTTGCGCGATGTCCGCGTTCCTCGCGTACACAGTGACATCCGCGTCAGCTCCGGTACCGAGGTGGCCTTTCTGACGTAGGCCCAGCAGCCGCGCGGGGCCGGCCCGGGTAATAATCGCCACCTCATTGAGCGTGTATTCCCGGGTCAGCCCGTCTGCCAGGGCGGAGCCGGCCAGCAGCTTTGGATTGACCTGCTTCAATCTTTCCTCTCGCACGCTTCTATCCATCAGCAGCTGGATCAGAGCCGGATAGGAGAGGAAAGAGCCCCCGTTAGGGTGGTCGGTCGAGAGCACCACACGCCACGGATCGCGGCTGAGAAGAAAGAGCTCGAGCCCGATCGCCCATTGGAGCGCAGAGACCGCTGCCTTGTCCTTGTACTGGAAGGGGACAATACCGCAGCCGGTCTCGAGCTCGATATCGATGTTCACCCATTTGCGGCCGCTGCTCTTGTGGAGCAGATATTCCACCGGTCCGTCGGCCGTGATCGTTGTGGCTGGTCCGAACATCACCTGGCCTACGTCGATGCTCAGCTCCGGATGACTGTTGACGTACTCGATGACCTGCGCCGCTCCCGAGCTCCACCCCGGCCCGCCATAGGAGTGGAATTGCACATGAGTGAAGTGCGCCCGGCGGCCTGCCATGGCCTGCATGCTGGCGAGGGTCACCGCCACGTTGCCGGGCAACCCCAGATTATTGCAGTGTATGTGAACCGGGTGGGGCAGCTGAAGCTGATTGGCCGAGTCGGCCAGGGTCTCCAGAATAGCGCGCGGGGTGACGCCGTGCGCCGTCAGGACATCATCGATACCGCTCAGGTTCCGTTGGCCCGACTTCCAGGCTTCGACCCCGCCGGGATTCACGATCTTGATGGCATAGGCGCCGGTGGCCCCCAGGAGCCAGGCGGCATAATCGCGAGCCCTCTCCTTCTCGCCGGCGGCAACCTGCCGCAGCAGATATTCATCATTGCCCATCAGCGCGAAGAATCCGCCGTCCACGCAGGGCGTGTCTTCCAGCTCGGCGTGGCTGTGCCGGGCCATGACAGGAGCCACCGCGGCATCGAAGACGGTCGTGTACCCGAGGCCGGCGTAACGATAGCCACTGGTAAAGGTGGTAGGGACCGTGCCCCCGGTGCCCGAGCGCGAGGAGGCCGCACCATCGAGTAATGCGGGTGCAGGTGCCGGGTCGGCCGAGCGCTCTTCCGGCAACAAGCGGCGGGCGTGGTTACAGCTGGAGCTGGCGAGATGGGAGTGAATGTCCACGCCGCCCGCCATTACGATCATTCCCCGGGCGTCCAGCGTGGGAGCGCCGCCGGGCAGGTCGGCCACGATGTGACCGTCCTCGATGCAGATATCACGCACCTCACCGTCGACTCCGTTGGCCGGGTCGTGCACTGTGCCCCCGAGTATGCGAAGCCGGGTGCTCACGTCTTTTCCCCTGGTAGTCTGGTCCGCACCGCCTGGATGAGCTGGTGCAGGGTCTCGACCGCTGTGCGCTGACCGGTGAGCGGCGGACGCAGCGACAGCGGCACCTCATCCATCCTGTATGCGGTGCCGGCTTCGTGGATCCCGGCAGTACCGGTATCAATGGCCACCCGAGTCGTGAACGGGGCCTGGCTCGCTCCCGGGCCGATCACGATCGTGGGTATGTCGCCCAGAGTTGCTGCCGCTTCTCGGTCCAGTTTGGAGGAGCCCACCACCAGCGCCGCGGTAAATGCCCCCCTGGCCAGCCGGTCGAGGCCACGCTCGCCCGCCGCATACCGGGGGTACCCTCGCGAATAGTCCACTGAGAACGGATAGCCAGTCTGCCAGGTCAGTAC
>JALYPB010000280.1 GCA_030856585.1 Gemmatimonadota bacterium
CTGCCCGGCTCCGCTGGCCCATGTGTTTCTGTGTAACTCGGGCGCGGAGGCCAATGAGAATGCGCTCCATATTGCCCGCCGGCATACCGGCCGGCAGACGATCGTGTCGGTGCGGGGAGGCTGGCACGGCCGTACGGCGGCCACGCTCGCGTGCACCGACGGAGCGAAGTACGAGGAAGCCGCGCGGCGCAGCGGAATCCCTCTCTCCCGCAAGGTGCCGTTCGACGACATCACCGCGCTCGACGCCGCGGTGGACCAGACCGTGGCCGCGATGATTGTCGAGCCGGTTCAAGGCCTTACCGGTGCCCGCGCTTGCGCTCCGGAGTTTCTCCAGGCTGCGCGCCGGATCTGCTCCGAGCGTGGGGCCGCGCTGATTTTCGACGAGGTCCAGTGCGGCGTTGGCCGCTGCGGCGCATTCAGTGCAGCCGAGGCCTTCGGGGTAACACCGGATATACTCACGTTTGCCAAGGGCCTCGCGGCGGGCCTGCCGATCGGCGCGGTTGTCGCCACCGCGGAGATCACGAGCAGCATCGCCGTTGGCGACCTCGGCAGCACCTTTGGGGGCGGACCGGTGCCCTGCGCCGCCGCGCTGGCAAACATTGACGTGATCGAGCGAGAGAGCCTTATCGAAAACGCGGTGGAGGTAGGCCGCATTTTGACCGAAGGCGCCCTGAAGATCGGCGTGCGCCGGGTGAGTGGCCGGGGTTTGCTCCTGGGCCTGCATCTCGGCCGGCCGGCTCTCGTGGTGCAGCAGGCCCTTTTCGAGCATCGCATCCTTACCGGCACCGCGGCCGATCCAGAGGTGCTCCGGCTCCTGCCGGCGCTCTCCTTTCAGAAAGATGAGGCCGAAATGCTGCTCACCGGACTGACGGCGGTACTCCAGTGAGGAAACGAGACTTTCTCGCGCTGGAGGATTGGAGTGCCGCGGACGTCGAAGGGCTGCTCAATCTCGCCGCACGAATCAAGCGTGGCGAGATCAGCGGCGGGCTGGAGAAGAAGGTACTCGCAATGGTGTTCATGGATCCCAGCCTCCGGACCCGCACCAGCTTCGAGACCGCGATGTTCCTCCACGGCGGCCACGCGGTAGTACTGGAGCCCGGGAAGGGCAGCTGGACGCTGGAGACGGAGCCGGGCGCCGTGATGGATGGGGCATCTGTAGAGCACATCATCGATGCTGCACGGGTGCTGGGTCGCTACGCCGATGCCCTCGGCGTTCGCTCCTTCCCCAGAGGCAACGACTGGGCGGTGGCGCGGAAGGACGCGATCATCAAGAGCTTCGCCGAGCATTGCGAGAAGCCGGTCATCAATCTCGAATCGGCTCGCCGGCACCCGTGTCAGGCGCTGGCCGACGCCATGACCCTGCGGGAGAAGCTGGGCCAGGTCGAAGGCAAGCGGTTCGTGCTCACCTGGGCCTGGCATCCCAAGGCCTTGCCCACCGCAGTGCCGGCCAGCGCCGCACTGGCCGCGGCCCGGCTGGGCATGGAGATCGTCATCGCGCGGCCGGAGGGATTCGAGCTGGATCCGGAGGACACCGCGCTGATTCGCAAGGTGGCACAGCAGTCCGGCGGTGAGTTCGTTCACATCATCGACGACCCCGACGAGGCTCTGGTGGGGGCCGATGCGGTCTACGTGAAGTCCTGGGGCTCGGTAAAGCTCTACGGCAAGCCGGAGGAAGAGGCCGAGCACCGTGCCGCCCTCCGCGACTGGCGGTTGACCGCCCCGAGGCTTCGCTCGACGCGTGGGGGGAAGGGCATCGTGATGCACTGCCTGCCGGTACGGCGCAACGTTGAGATCGACGACAAGGTGCTGGATGGACCCAACTCGGTGGTGGTGGACCAGGCGGAGAACCGACTGCATGCCCAGAGGGCCCTGTTACTCGAGTTGATCGGTGAAAAGCGTAAGCAGTGAGCGAGCAGTAAGCGGGAAGGACGTGTAACCAACCCGTGTCCTGCAACCGTTGCTCCCGCTCACCGCTCACCGCTTACCGCTTACGCTATTGAGGAG
>JALYPB010000289.1 GCA_030856585.1 Gemmatimonadota bacterium
TCCGCGATGCGCCCGACGGCCGCCTCACGTTGAGCGGCTATCGCGACATCGCGAGCGTGGATCCGTTCGGCCTCGCGCCGGGGATCGGCAACACCCTCAACGCCCTCTTCGTGGCGCACGACAACGCCGACTACGCGCTGCTGCACGGTGGCTCCGCCGCCTACGAGACGTCGCTCGCGACCGGTCTCGAGCTCGCGGTCGGCGCACGGGTCGAGCGGCAGACCAGCGTGGGACGGGAAGCGGAATCCGCCGTCAACGATTTCCTCGGCGGATCGGGCCTCTTCCCGCCCGATCCGCCGGTGGACGAGGGCGTGTTCGTGGGCGGACAGGCGCGCCTCAGCGGCGTCGGGGCGTTTCGCTGGCACGCCACCGCCGACGTGCTCGGTGGCGAAGGCATTATCACCGGGAGACTCCATGGAGAGGTGCGTCGCGGCTTCGGCGGACGCCGGGGGCTCACCGTGCGGCTCAAGGGAGGCATCGCGACGAGTCCGACCCTCCGGCAGTCGGCGTTCCGGATCGGTGGTATCGGAACGGTGCGCGGGTTCGACTATGGTGCGCGGCAAGGGCAGGCGTTCTGGGCCGCGCAGGTGGACGTCGCGCCGATCCCTGGACGGCTCCGGCCCGTGTTCTTCGTCGACGCGGGCCAGGCCGGTGCGGTGGGCGGGCGCTTCGCCGGCCGGGTGCTCGTGGGTGCGGGGGTGGGCTTGTCGCTGTTCGGTGGGCTGCTGCGGTTCGACCTCAGCCGGGCGGTGTCACCGGATACGCGGGGGAAAGCGCGGTTCGATGTGGTGGTGCAGGGGGCGAGGTAGAAATGTTGGTGCGGGCACTGGCTTCTGGCCCTGCAGTGATGCGCCAGTCGTAGGCCGCGTAAAGGAGAGTCGATGAGCGTTCCTGATTTTCAGACGTTGATGCTCCCGATTCTGAAGCAACTCGCTAGCGGCAGGGAGCAGGCGCCAGCGCCAGGCTACGTTTGCTAACCGCGTCGCCTGGGGCCTGGGCTACCTCAAGCAAGCAGGCTTACTAGAGTCCCCCAAGCGCGGCTCCTATCGCTTGACCGAGCGCGGAAGGGCGTTGTTGGCGGAAGTGCCAGACCGCGTCGACATTCAGTACCTGATGCGGTACCCAGAGTTCGTGGCGTTTAGAACTCCGAGCTTTCAGTCGCGAACTGGGGATGTGGGGTCTGCTTCGATGGTTGAGAGGCCGGAGGCCAGTAACCTGACACCCGATGAGCAGATGCGCGTGGGGTACACGCGCTTACGGGCAAGCTTAGCGGCCGCGATGCTCGAGCGCGTTCGGCAGGTAACGCCCAAGTTCTTCGAGGAACTGGTCGTGGATCTGCTGGTGGCGATGGGCTATGGTGGCTCGCGAGAGGACGCTGCTGCGGTCGTAGGGCGTTCTGGAGATGAGGGGATAGACGGGATGATCAAGGAGGATCGGCTAGGGCTTGACGCTATTTACGTGCAAGCCAAGCGCTGGAAGGACACGGTCGGAAGGCCGGAGATTCAGCGCTTTGCAGGTGCATTGCAGGGACAACGAGCTCGCAAGGGGGTCTTTATCACGACCTCCCTCTTCACTGCCGATGCCCGGACCTATACCAGCAACCTGCAAACCAGCATCGTACTGATCGATGGCAAAGAGCTGGCAGAGCTGATGATTGACCATGGGGTTGGAGTAAGCGAGGCTGGCACATTTAAGATTCTCAAACTCGATGAGGACTACTTCGCCGAAGACTTGGGCGGGTAAAAGAGAAACCCGTGCGGCAAGGGGCCTACCCCGCGCATAGAGCCAGGCCGGAAGTGTCGCGGGTTCAGGGTCGCGGCCCGCAATCCGAAGACGGTCGCTGGAGCACTCGCGAGCTAGCCTCCCTTCACCCTGCCGAAGAGATCCCCAGAAGCGCAGCTTGCTCGCGCGGAGGAGCGGATGGACGAGGATTTGGCGAGCATGTCCCCAGAGCAGCTGATCGAAGAGGTTCGGAAACTCCGCGGTGGCATTCGCGCGCACCGGGACAGCACGGGCCATGAACTCTGCTGGCATCACCCTGCGCTCTGGGGTCTCTTGCCCGAGAAGCAGGATCCGCTGCCGATGGTCCCTGAGTGGCCAGAATTCATCCGGGGCTGCGTGAGGTACCGGCAGTCGCTGGACCAACAGGCACGGGACGCCCCGCGCTCCTCGCAGCCATACGACCGTTGAGGCGCTGGCCGCGCAGGTCGTGGTCCAGCAGGGTCCGCTGCAAGGCCGCGGAGCGCGAGCTCGAAGTCGCTTATTTCCACACTTTCAGACGATAGCTCAGGGCTTGCAGTCTAATACCACTTGAGCACACGCCACAAAGGTGGGAGCACATGACACGATCGGAAGTCGCTCGCACCGCCTTCGGCGTGCTGTTTGTCCTGACTGGTATCCTGCATTTCGTGATCCCCTCCTATTACCGGGCGATCG
>JALYPB010000292.1 GCA_030856585.1 Gemmatimonadota bacterium
TCCGGCGTGCCGTCCGCCGTCACGGCCAGCACTTCTCGAATTTCAGGCGACCGTCGCAGAAAACGCAGCCAGCCGATCAGGCAGGCGAAGCCGGCCACCCCGCCACATATCGCGGTGATCACGAGGCCCCGCACCGGATCCTCCAACCGTAGCGCGAGCAGAGCTCCGGCCACTGCCCCGAAAAAGGAAGCTGCCCACGCCAGAAACGGCGTGAGCAGCCACCCGAAGATGCGAAAGAGAAGCCGGACCCAGCGCATCGCTTAGGGGTGACGCTTCCTCAGTGCCGAGAGAGCGGTTGCCAGGGCAAGCCCCGGCAGGAACGCGACCCCGAAGGTGGCCAACGTCCAGCGTGCTCCAGGAAATCCGAGCAGGACGGCCGCGGCGGCAAGGACGATCGTGGCGCCCACGGCCGTAAGGAACCCGACGAGTGGGGCCGGACGGCCGTCTCTCACGGTCTGGTTGGCGAGAATCCAGGCACCCATCCAGGGGATGAATGTCCCTACCATCCACCAGACCGGGTGGTACCACCAGTTGCTCCCGCCGCCGACGTCGTACCAGCGGTGAGTATAAGTCCCGATGTTCTGCAGCAGCGCAACATCCACGAGCAGGAAGACTCCGGTGGCGGCCAGGCCAATGCCAGCCGCTCCCGCTATCCCCTCGATGGTGCGTGGCCGGGTCCAGATTCCGGGAAGCATACTGACTGCGGCCAGGCCGACGGCCAGGATGACGCCACCCACAATCAATTCGGGTATCCCGGACAGGAGGCGCGTGGCCAGAGAGAACAACAGTACCAGAATGCTTTCGAGCAGCCCCAGTTTGACGGCACCCTGCACGATCATTGGGACCCTGGTAAGGTCGTACTCGCCTTTCAGTTCCGCCGTCGAAGTCATGCGATCTCCCGAGAGTATGCGAATTCTCAAGTATACCGGAACGCGGGTTCGAGGGCCAAGGCCCAGGTCAGGTGCCCCAGGCCATCACCACGGCCACATCGGTAAGAGCCCACGCGCCGAGCGCGTGATACATCCCGCGTTGGTGATCCCGTTCGCTCATCCGGGCATGCCGGTAAAGCCAGGAGGCCAGCAGCGTTCCCCAGACGAGGGCGCACAGAATCAGCGCCAGCCAGCGCCAGAGATCATGCGGCCCCCATCCCGCGCGGATACCGGCCAGCCCCAGCAACGCGAAGGCCACGCCGGCCGCGGCGATGGAGACGAGCAGACTGTTCCGCACCCCGAGCAGCAGAGCGAGGGTTCGATCGCCACGGCGGCGATCCTCCTCCTGCTGGTAGATCTGTGTCAGCGGATAGAGCGCCGCAAACAGGGGACCAAACGCCAGCAGGACCAGTCCGTGGGTTGGATCCAGCGGGACGCCCGTTGCGGCCCAGCCGGCATACGGCGTGAGAGTTCCGAAGCCCAGCATGTTAATGATCCAATCGGCGCCCGGCACGGCCTTCAGACGAAACGGCGGTACCGAGTAGAGGACCGAGAGTCCAAAACAGACGGCATAAGCAAGCCGGTAGCCGGCTGGGAGGACGAACGCACCGAGCAGGCCTAGCGTCATGAGGCAGAAACCGAACCTCGCCAGGTGGGCGGGCGGGGTTGGAGGCTGCCGGAGATAGGCGATGTCGCCTTCGTCCCGGTCGAACGCACTATTGAGCGCGAGCGTCCCACCGTTGAGGCAAATGACCCAGAGGCCGACGCCTAGCAGCGCTGAACCGACGCGTTGGCCGCGCATGGCCCCGTCGAGACCAATAGCGAGGACGACCCCAACCAGCGTATGCGCGGCCATGATCGGCCACTCGGTTGGCCGGGTATGGAGCAGGTAATCGAACCGGGGGCCGAGCAGGCGATACCCTGCCCGGCGCGCCCGTGTTACCACTCGAGACCGAGATGCCCGGCGGCGATGCGCAGCCCGCGCAGGGTGAGATCGGGGTCGGTCAGCTCGATGGTGGTGGTAAGCGGCGCAATGACGCCGGCCAGGCCGCCGGTTGCCACGACGCGAGGCGTCTTCCCCCCGGGCCATTCGGCGGTGATGCGTCGAACCATTCCATCCACTGCGTCCGCGGCGCCAAAGAGCACGCCGGCCTGGATGCATTCCTCGGTTCGGCGCCCGATGACCCGGGTGGGGGCCTTGAGCTCGGTGGCCGGCAGCTTGGCGGCACGCCGGGTAAGCTGATCGGCGGAGGTCCGAAGGCCCGGCATGATCGCACCGCCGATGAAACGCGCGTCCGCGGTCACGCAGTCGAAGGTGGTGGCAGTGCCGAAATCGACGACCAGGCTGTCTGCGGCAAACAGCTCGACCGCGGCGAGGACATTCACGATGCGGTCGGCCCCGACGGTAAGAGGCTCATCCACGTCGAGCGTTACGGGGAGCGGCGACCTGGCATCCACAGCGACGCCGGAACAGCCGGTGGACAGAGCTACACCCTCGACGACACTCTGCGTTGTCGCCGGGGCGACCGACGCGAAGCATACGGCCCGCACCTCGTTGGGCGAATGGCCGGCTTGCACCAGAAATCCCCCGATGGCGCTGCCCCACTCATCCGGCGTGCGGTCTGGATTGGTGGTCAGGCGCCAGTGCGCATCCAGCTCCCGGCCCCTGAAGAGGCCGACGGTGATCTCGGTATTCCCAATATCAAGCGTCAGCAGCATGAGCGAGTTTACCGGCTATGGGAAGACGGCGGCCAATTCCACGGTGCCGCTGCGGAGCGAAACATCGGATCCGTTGCTGGTCCGCACCAGCAGGGCCCCGTCCTCAGCGACTCCGGTCACTTTGCCCGCAACCGGCTCACGGATGGTCCTGCCTCGCAGCCAGTCACGGCGAGCGAAGCGGCCCAGCTCCGACGGCGAGAGCCGGCCGGTGCCCAGGTCGAGGGCCCTGAGAGCCGCCAGCACCGGATCTGCAATCTCTTCCACACTGATGCCGGGAACCACCTCACACAGTGAAACTGCCGCTGCGCCGAGCTCGTCCGGGATCCGGTTGCGGATGTTCATGCCTACGCCCACGGCAACCCATCCCAGGGCCTCTCCCTGCCACCGAGCCTCACACAGCACTCCGCCAAGCTTCCGGGCCTGGAGCAGCAGGTCATTGGGCCACTTGAGCTGCACCGGCTCCGGCACGCGCGCCTGGATTGCCTCGGCTACAGCCAGGCCGACACGGAGACTGACAGCCTCGAGGCCTTCAACAACCGGTGGCCGGAACACCACGCTCAACCACAGGCCGCCGATCGGCGAATGCCACGTCCGTCCGCGCGAGCCTCGCCCCTCGAATTGTTCGCCGGCGATCACGGCGGTTCCCGGGACGGCCCCCTCCGCCGCGAGCTGATGGATGACGTCCATCGTCGAGCTCACCCGGTCGAAGTAGTGCAGTCGCATCACCGGCAACACACCCGTGTTCGGAACGCCGCCGCCCAATACGTCGGAGCTCCGGGTTGGCAAGCTCCGGTGTGTGGCGCGCTCCGCAGGGCGAGCAATGGGCTAGCCTCTGGTCAACAATAGGATCGCACCGAATCCGATGCGGTACCACGCGAAAACACTGAAGCTATGCCCCGAGACGTAGGATAGAAACGCCTTGACGACCACCAGCGCCGAGACGAAGGACACAACGAAACCCACAACGAATAGCGGAACATCGCTCAGGGCCAGCACTGACCAACTCTTCAGGAGATCATACAGCGTCGCGGCGAACATGACTGGAATCGCCAGGAAGAAGGAGAACTCGGTGGCCGCGGTCCGTGACAAGCCCAGGCTATAGCCCCCCATGATGGTGGCCCCCGAGCGCGACACTCCAGGGATCAGCGAGAGCACCTGAGCCAGCCCGATTCCCAGCGCGGTACGGGGCGGCACCTCACTCACGTGGCTCACCTTCGGCGCCGGCGCGAAACGCTCGATGAGGAGGATCAGAACTCCACCGACCACCAACGCAACGGCCACAACCGTGGGATTAAACAGCCTGGCCTTGATCCAGCCATGGATGAGAAAGCCGACGGTCGCCGCTGGAAGAAATGCGATGAGAAGGTTGAGCAGGAACCGGCGGCTCGGCGGGTCGTGCCGGGCAGCAGTCACCGTGCTCCACAGCCGGGCACGATAGAGCCAGACGATCGCCAGAATGGCACCGAGCTGAATGAAGACGTCGAAGGTCTTGGACCGCTCGTCGACCAGGCCGAGCCAGCTGCTCACCACGATGAGGTGCCCGGTGGAGGAAACCGGAATGAACTCTGTTGCGCCTTCCACCAGACCGAGTAAAGCACCTTTCAGCAGGAGCTCAATCGGCATAGGACCACCTCAAGCGAGCACTTCCTTGTAGTACGCCTCGTACATGGGGACGACCTTGTCGGCCGAGAACTGCTCGGCCTTGGCAATCGCCGCGAGCCGCATGGCCCGGTGCCGTTCGGGATCACGCAGGAGCTCGACCGCCCGTCGCCCCATCGCCTCCACCGAGCCCACCGGCTCGAGGATGCCGTTGACCCCGTCGTCGATCACCTCGGTGAGCCCGCCGGCCCGGCTGGCGACGACCGGCGACCCGCACGCCATCGCCTCCAGGGCTGCGAGGCCGAACGACTCCGTCTGTGACGGCAGAATGAACAGGTCGCTGGCCTGAAGCAGCGATGCGATGGAATCCAGCCGGCCCAGAAAGCGCACATCATCGGTGACCGCAAGATCGCGGGCCTCATTTTCCGCGTCCATCCGCTCCGGTCCATCACCAATCATCACCAACGTCGCCGGCATGGCCCGGCGGATTCGGGCGAACACCCGCACCACATCCTTCACCCGCTTCACCTCCCGGAAGTTGGAGATGTGGGTAATCACTTTGTGACCTTCCGGGGCCACGGTTCCCCGGCAGCCGGGCTCGCCCGGGCGATACTCCTGCAGGTTCACGAAGTTCGGCACCACCCGGACATCGCAGGTTCCGCAGCCAAACGCGCGGTAGGTCTCATCCCGGAGGTAGTTCGAGACCGCGGTGACGCCGTCGGAGCGCTCGATTGAGAACTTGGTAATTGCGTAAAAGCTGGACTCCTGCCCCACCAGCGTAATGTCGGTGCCGTGAAGGGTCGTAATCACCCGGAGCGACCGCTCCTCCTTCAGCATCTCGCGGGCCAGGTAGGCAGTGGTGGCATGCGGAATCGCATAGTGCACGTGCAGGAGATCGAGCTTTTCACGGAGGACGACCTCGTGCTGCTTCGAGGCGAGCGCGAGAGTGTACGGAAAATGATCGAAGAGGGGGTAGCGCCCCATCCGGGTCTCGACCTGATGGAAGAAGACCCGCTCCGTGTATCCCCGGAGCCGGAAGGGCGAGTCGTAAGTGATGAAATGCACCTCGTGTCCACGTCGGGCGAGGTCCAGTCCCAGCTCGGTGGCCACTGCACCGGAACCGCCGTAGGTGGGGTAGCAGGTAATGCCGATTTTCATGAAGGCTATGGGCTCTGGGCTATGGGCTGCGCCAAGTGTTGCCGGCGAAAAAAGGTCCTCATCCCGAGCAATGCGAGGGACCTACTCACGACACAGGAAAATTGCTGCCACGCTCGGCGGCAGGCAGGTTAGTCCTTCGCTGCGCTCAGGGTGAGGACGCGAGGATCCATTCGGCACAGCCCATAGCCCATAGCTCAAAGCGTCCTTTCCCACAACGTCGCGATCTCCGCCGCCAGCTTCTCCGGTGATCGGGTAGCATCGAGCGTGACAACCTGGCCGGCAAGCTGGTGACGGAACCAGGTCTCCTGCCGCTTGGCGTACTGCCGGGTGCCCACCGCAACGGCCTCGGCCACCGACTCACGGGGCCGCGCTCCGTGGAGATATTCAACCGCTTCACGAACGCCGATGCCATCGAGCCCGGGCGTCCTGGCCCCATGCCCTTCGGCCAACACCGCCGCCACTTCCTCGATCAGACCACGGCGGACCATGTCCTCGGCTCGCCGGGCGATCCGCTGGTGCAGCACCGGCCTGGGCACGGTGAGAACAATGTACCATGGGTCCAGTGATCCCTGGGCCCGGGCGGCCTGCTGCCAGTAGGAGAGTGGGTGTCCACTCAAAAGCGCCACCTCTATGGCCCGTGCGGCCCGTTGTCTTCCGCCACCCCGAAACCCGGGGTCCAGACGTGCCGCCCAGCGTAGCAGCTCGATCGGCTCCAGCCGTGCCGTCCAGGCATCGAGCGATCTGCGTTTGGCCGCATCCAGCGACGGCTCCGCGAAAAGTCCTTCGGCCAATGCCCGCACATACAATCCCGTGCCGCCGACCACCACCGGCAGTTTGCCCCGGCCCCGGACCTCACCCAGCCAGCATACCCCATCCCGGGCGAAATGACCGGCGCTGTACCGCGCGCCGGGATCGACGAGATCCAGTCCGTGGTGTGGGACCCGGGCTCGCTCCTTCCGGCTCGGCTTGGCTGTCCCGATGTCCAGGCGGCGATAGACCTGGCGGGAGTCCGCCGAGATCACCTCCAGCGGCCAGTGCGCGGCGAGCGCCATCGCAACAGCGGTCTTGCCGACGGCCGTGGGGCCGACCAGTACGGGTACTCTAGCGCCGGCCAAACCGGCGCTCCAACTCCTCCCGGGGGAGCTGCACGATCGTGGCCCGGCCGTGCACGTCGTGCGGTGGGAGGTCGGTGGCGAACAGACGGAGCAGCAGCTCGCGCATCTCGCGCTGGTCGAGCCGCTGTCCGGCCTTCACCGCGGCCCGGCACGCGTAAGTGGCCGCGAATCGCTCCAGCCGATTGGCCCAGCCACCGAACCGTCCCCGGGCGAGATCCGCGATCATCTCCCGGAAACACGCCCCGGCGTCGAAGCGTGGATGCGGTGTGGGGACGGCATGCACCACGACTGCGCGGCCTCCGAAGGCGTCGGCCTCGAAGCCGACTCGCCGGAGCTCCTCGCCGTGGGCCTCGAATGCGTCGAGCTCCTCGTCCGTCAGCTCCAGTGTGAGCGGAAGCAGGAGCCGCTGGGCCGGTGATCCGACACCGCGAAGTTGAACCAGAACGGCCTCGTAGAGCACCCGCTCATGGGCGGAATGCTGGTCCACGATGATCACGCCGTCGGGTCCCTCGTACATGATGTAGCTGTCGAACACCTGGACCAGCGGCACGTCGAAGCCCGCCCGCGTCTGGGCTGCCTCGTCGTCCGGGAGGGGCGGCGCCTCAGGCGCGAAAAGCTGGCCCGAGTCGAGCTCGGGCCGGGCCGAATCGGGCAGGTAGCCGCCTGGGCCGGCCCCCGGCAGCGGTCGCCAGTCGCCCACTGGTGCAGCAGCAACGAGCGCCCCGAGGGCGGATCGCACCGCCTCCTCGACGACCCGCTCCACGCCGATCCGATCACGAAAGCGGACCTCGAGCTTGGCGGGATGGACATTCACGTCAACGTCCTCAGGGGCAACCTGAATGCGAAGGTAGATCGATGGCCGGTCACCCGGGTGGATGGCGGCGCGGTAGCCCGCTTCAGCCGCGCGAATGAGGAAAGGATCCTTGAAGGGTCGGCCGTTGACGAAGAGCTGCGTCCGTCGGCCGGTGGGCAGCGCGTCACCCGGCCGCTGCACGTATCCGCTGACCTGGAAGGCACCGGCTGCGTACTGCACCGGCACCAGGGTCCCGGCGAGATCGCGGCCCCACACTGAGGCGAGCCGCTCGGCAGGATCCTGTCCCGAGGGAACGGCGAGCCGGCAGGTACCGTCCACATGCAGCTCGAAGCCGGACTCAGGGTGCGCCAGCGCCAGCGTAGTGATTGCTTCGTGCGCCGCACGCGTCTCGCTGGCCGCCGAGCGAAGAAACTTGCGGCGGGCCGGCGTGTTGAAGAACAGTCCCCGGATCGTGACGCTGGTTCCCCGCTGCCGAGCCGCGGGTGCGACTCGCTCGAGTCGCCCACCGACGACGGTGAGCTCCGACCCCTCCCCCTCCCCATCGTGGGTCGTCAGGGCGAGACGGGATACCGATGCAATGGCGGGAAGCGCCTCACCCCGGAATCCGAATGTCGCTACTCCCACCAGATCAGCCGCGCTCCGGACCTTGCTCGTTGCATGCCGGTCGAGGGCCAGCACGGCATCTTCCCGCCCCATGCCGCTGCCGTCATCGCTGACCTCGATCAGCACCTTCCCGCCGTTCTCCAGCTCCACCCGTACATGACGGGCCCCGGCGTCGAGTGAGTTCTCGACCAGCTCCTTGACCACGGACGCGGGCCGCTCGACGACCTCACCGGCCGCGATCTGGTCGGCAACAGCATCTGGCAGGATTGCGATTCGGCGGGACATCGGAGGAATCTATCCCCCGATGGAAGCGACAGCGTCTGCGGCGACCCACCCCACGCGCGAGCCTGCAACGCGCACCAGAATCCAGCCCCGATCGTTCCGCAGGATCTGCACTGCCCCGCCGGCCTCGACCGGCCCAAGGGCCGGAGCGCGGCCGTGCGGGGACACCCGAAGCGTGGTCTGATCGAGCACGATGGCGATCGGCCGCCGGTACCAGGCACGCAGGCCGAACCCGGCGGCGGCGGTGGCGGCGGAGAAAGCCAGCAGAATCGCCCACCGATCCCGTTGTCGGGGACGCAGCACCCAGACCACCCACCCTGCCAGCCATCCAAGAGTACCCAGCAGCAGCAGCTCGTCTGGAGTTACGGGCGGAGACCAGGTCCAGCGCGCCGAGGCCGCATCGGGGGCCGGCGTGAGGCGGAGCGCACGCCGGATGGTGGGATCGCGAGGCTCGAGCCGCCGTGCCCGCTGCCAGGCGGCGGCAGCGTGACCAGTCGAACCGAGCCGGTAGTAGGCGGCACCGAGGTCGTACCAGTGAGCCGCGACCCCAGGCTCGAGCTCGGCTCGACGGGCAAATCCCTCGGCGGCCGCGCGAAGCGATCCACTCTCGTAGAGCTGCTCGGGCGGAGGAGACTGTGCCGCGAGACCTCGGGCCAGCGACAGCAGAACCAGACCAGTAACAACGCCGCGGCCGCGCCAACCGCGGAGGGAGCCCCCGAGTCGGTTCATCAATTCCTGGACTTCAGCGACCAGAGCGGCATCCTCCTCGGAGATCTCGCCGGGACCGTAACGGCGCGCGAGAAGCTGCTCCCGGGCAGCGGCGAGTCTCCGGGCCGTATCCGCATCGCCCCCGGCGGCCCTCACCGCGGCCGCAAGACCGGTCCTCGAGCGATGGTCCGGATCCGGCACCAGACTCCGTACCACAGCGTCGAGTACTTCCTCCGCACCCCGAAGTCCTACCGCCGGCGGGGTCACGCGCCGACGACGACGACGAGGTCGCCAGCCGTGGCCAAAGACGGCGAGCGGAGGCAGCAACAGAAGCGCGACCCATGCCCAGTCCGGCACCGCCTGGCCAAGGCGTCGAGTGAAGGCCGGCGACGCAGTCGGCAGGAGCGGCGGAGGCATTGCCGCGGAGCTGGCCGACTCGCCGCCGGTTGCCACAGGCAGGGAGGCCGCTCCGGTACCCGCCGACCGGTACGCCCGTGCCGCCAGGTCATAGTACGAGTAATTGACCGGCGGCAGGGTCAGAGGACCTATCGAGTCCGGTACGACCAGATACCTGAAGCTCTTCACCCCGCCCACCTGGCCGTCGACGCTGGTCACCTGCTCGTCCACCCGGTCAGCATATGCACGAGCGGTACGGGGCCAGCGGATCGCGGGTGGCGGCCAGAGCGCCGAGTTTCCCACGCCGGACAGCACCAGCTCCACGGCCACCCCTTCGCCGCGGTGAGCAGTAGCAGGTGTGACCCGGCGCTCAACCCGCAGTCCCGATCCTACCGCGCCATTGAAGTCCGCCGGTCGTCCTTCGCTAGGCAACGGTCGAACGGTCAGGGTCTCTGGGAGGCTGGTAAGTGCAAACCGCTCCTCCTGACTGAAGAACTGAAGAGCGAGCGGAGTGCTGTACTTCAACATGGCGCGCGGAAGATCAATGGTTCCGGCCACCAGGGGAAACACCACCTGGTGAGCGACGAACAGGTCGTAGGCGATCCCGCCGATGGTCCGAGTTGCGGCGATGCCGGACGGCGCCGCCTGTGGGTAGCTCCATACTCCATCGATCACCGGCGGCTGTAGCGTAGGCGGGCGGCGGAGCTGCAACCGCAGGTCGCGGGGAAACCAGGCGGCGGTGACGACGTCCACCTGCTCCCCAACCCGAACCGTCTCCGCTGATACCACCAGGGCCACCGAAGCCTTGCCACGCGGCGGTGGCGGCGTGCGCTCCAGCAGGCTCCGGAGCCGGGGGTTGAGTGTCGTGGCCGCGACGGCCGCGCTCGGCTCCACGTCGATAGCAAGGGCCGCAGCCTCCGCCATCTCGCGTCCCTGGGTAACGCGGGCCGGACCCACCTGCCAGCGCCCGGGACGCAACGCCCGCAGACGAACCTCGAGTACCGTGGTGCGGATCGGACCGCCGGAAAGGGAGACCTCGGTACGCTCGCTGCGGGAGACGATCTCGAATCCAGTGAAGGGTGCCAGAATCAGATTCATTGGCTCCGACGATTGGCTTACCGCCCGTGCCGTGTAGACCAGCTCGTCCCCTACCGTTACGCGGTTGTGGTCAACCGAGACATGCAGCTCCGGGGGAGCCAGTCGCAGCAGCACCAGCAAAATGAGGGCGATCACCAGTCCTTGACTCCGCCAGCCGGGCTTCCCCTGAGCCGGCGCTGCTGGTCCGCCCGGGTCTCCCGCTCACGACGTTCCATAGAGTTGAGAATCTGCTCGGCCTGACTCCGGCTAAGGTCTTGATCCTGCTTCTCGGGCCGACTCGGCTCCGGGGACTGTGAGCCGCCTCCGCCACCTGCCGGCGGCTTCCCTCCTCCCCCGCCCCCGCCACCAGCAGGAGGTGGGCGACGTCGCTCGGCCAGCTCGAGATTCCATTTTGCGCGAGCCGAGGAGGGTTGCAGCAGCAACGCCTCGCGCAGCCGGGCAGCGGCCTGATCGAGGTGCTCCTCCCGCTTGGCCGTATCCGCCGCCGCGGACAGCAAACCGGCCACCCCGAGATTATAGAGCGCACGGTAGCGCAAGTCGGGATCGAGCGACTTGGCGGCTTCAGTCAGGGCGCCCTGGGCAACCTCGAAGCGGCGCGCATCCAGGGCCGCGGTGCCGGCATTATAGAATGCGGTATCACGCGCGGTTCCCTGCGCGTCTTTCAGGAATGCCGCTGCAGCCCGGGCCGGGTCGCCAGCATCCATGGCGCGGGCGCCCGGCGTTGGTCGCTGCGCGCTGGCTGCCGGGGACAGCAGCAACAGACCTGCGAAACCGATTAACGCAGGGCCGGGTCGAACAATGGTGTAGCCCAGCAGTAACAGCCCCGCCGCCAGCGCGGGGATCCATGCCCGGGGCACCAGATCATTTGTGCGGGTGTCCGAGGTAGGACTTCGCTTCATCGCCGCCACGACGTCGCGAACGGCGCTGGCCTGGTCAGGCAGGTCGCTGGGAACCAGCGTCCCTTCGGCGGCGTCCACCAGTGCCCGGAGCACGTCGTCCCGCCTCTGGGTTCGGACCACGTTTCCCTCGTCGTCCTGCTTGTACTCCAGCAACGTGCCCGAGGAATCCCGGAGGGGTATCCGAGTCGGCAGCGCGCGCCCCTGTGCCACCACGATCAGCCGGACACCCTCGTCCTGGAGCGCCTCGGCCGCGGCGATCACCTCCGGGAGCGTGTCGTGGGCTTCGCCGTCGGTAAAGAGAACCAGAACCCGGTCGGCGGCGTCGGTAGCAGCACCGAGGAGCTGGGCGCCCTGGGTGAGAACCGCGGCGAGGCTGGTCCCACCTTCGCTGGCGAGATCGGGATCCAGCGCATCGAGGTACATCCGGATGGCGCCACCGTCCACCGTGAGCGGCGCGAGGATGTAGCTCCTGCCGGCGAAGGCGATCATCCCGAGGCGGTCGCCCTCGAGGTCCTGAATCAGCCGGCGGGCCTCGCGGGAGGCGCGCTGCAATCGGCTCGGTGCCACGTCCTCCGCGAGCATCGATCGGCTGATATCGATGGCAAAGACCAGACTCAGTGCGCGGGTCTCGGTCTTGACCTCGGTGCGGCCCGACCTCGGTCCGGCCAGACCGACTCCGGCCAGCAGCGCCGCGACGCCGATTAGCGCTGGAGCCCACCCTCCGCGGGCACGCGCAATCCGGCCGAGCGTGGGAGACCACCGGCGCGCCAGTTGAACGCGGCGGCGCCGGGCGAGCCAGGCGGCGCATGCAAATGCCACGGCCAGCACCGGCGCCAGAAACAGAACCAGAGGCGAATCGAACGTCATGGAACCCGCACCACCAGGGTGGTCGCGATGAGAAGCTCGAGGGCGAGCGCGCCGAGTCCGAGGAGGATCAGCGGCCGGGTGGTCTCATCGTAGCGGGTGTACCGGGTCACCTGGATCGGCGTCTTTTCCAACGCATCGATCTGACGGAAGATGCGGCTCAGTGCCTCACTGTCCTTGGCCCTGAAGTAACGTCCGCCGGTCTTCTGTGCGATCTCCTGAAGCAGCGGCTCGTCGATGCGGACCGGGAGCAGCTCGTAGCGAAAGCCCCCGAGACCGCGGCCGGTTGGAATCGGCGCCTCGCCGATCGTGCCGACGCCTATGGTGTACACCTTGATGCCAAACGCCGCGGCCGTGGCCGCCGCGGTCCGGGGATCGATCAGGCCCTTGTTGTTCTCACCGTCGGTCAGCAGGAGGATCACCTTGGACTTGTCCGGAGCCCGGCGCAGCCGGTTCACGGCGGTAGCCAGACCACTCCCGATTGCCGTGCCGTCCTCCAGGCTGCCGATTCTGAGATCCATGACAGCCTGTTCGATAACCGGATAGTCAAGGGTCACCGGCACCTGGGTGAGCGCCTCGCCGGCGAATGCCACCAGGCCGATCCGGTCCGCGCTCCGACCCCGGATGAACCCGACTGCCTGCCGCTTGGCCACCTCCAGCCGATTGGACGGGGCGAAGTCCTCCGCCAGCATGCTGCTGGAGATATCGATCGTGATGACGATCGCGATCCCCTCCTGCTTGACCTCCACGGTGTCGCCGCCGATTCGGGGACCGGCCGCTGCAACCACCAGCGCGACCAACGCCAGCCCTCGCAGTGCCGGCGGGAGCATCACCCACCACCGCCGCCTGACCGCTTCGGCCGGGAGGGTGACGTCACTGTATCTGGCCGCCGGGCTCTTGGCCGTGCGGCGGCGCCACCACCAGAAGGCGAGGGCGAGGAGCAGCAGTATCAGCAGCCACGGGCGGGCGAAACTCATGCGGCGTCACGCAGCAGGCGATCACGCATCTCGATGGTGGCGCGAGAGAGTCTGAGCGCCTCAGAAGATGGGAGCACGCCGAAGCGCACGTCATCGAGTGCCCGAAGGAGATGGCCAAGCTCCTGCAACGGCCATTGGGGCCGCGCGGCGGCAATCTCGGCCAGGACCCGCTCAGTATCCAAGCCCGAATGCGCGGAGGCCACTCGCTGCTCCACGGCAACGCGAAGCCGCGCCGCCGCCACGTTGGCAACCGCGCGGTATTCCCCAGCGTCGGCCCAGCGCGCCAGCGGTACCTCCAGCGGGTCGGACCGGACAACCGGCGGGGTCGCTCGTGCCGGCTTGCCGCGCCTGCGCCACCAGAGATGGAGCGGAAGCAGCAGAATCGCAGCCAGGAGCCAGAGTAGAGCAACAGGGGTAAGGCTGACCACGGTCCGGGACACGAGACCGGCACGAGGCTGGGGTGCCAGGGACGAATCGGGAGGGGCTGAAGGAAGAACGCTTCTGACCTCGAGGCTCACCCGCACAGGCGCCAGCGAATCGACGGTTCCGCCCGGCCCGAGCAGCAGCGGTCCAGGGAGCTCGATGGTGTGCGGCCCGGGCCGCCAGAGTACCACCGGATACGAAACCCTGGCGGAGTCTCCGGTCAGGACCACTCGGCCGCGCCCCAACAGCTCGATGGGATCGGCCGGCTCCCAGTCTGTAGCGCGAACGGCATAGCCGGCCGGTACGCGAACAGTCCGGCCCAGCCACACCGTGTCGCCGACGGTCGGTGCGGTGCCTTGCAGCATGAGGCTCGCGGCCAGCAGGGCGATCACGCGCGATTGATCCGGCGTGCGCGTCGGGCAAAGGCACGGCGCAGGGGAATGGCGTAGTCCCTGCCGGTCTCGAGCCGGACGTGGTCGGCCCCTGAGGCGGCGAGAGCGCGGGCACGATCCTCCCGGCGGCGGTCGGCCAGCATGGCGACGCGCGCCCGTACTTCCCGGCTTCCGGTGTCGACCAGTACGCGACGCTCCGATTCAGCATCCACGATCTCGATCCACCCGGACTCCGGCAGGTGGTGCTCCCGCGGATCATCCACCGTGATCGCAACCACATCATGGCGCGCCCCGAGCCGGCGCAGCGGCCGTTCCCATCCCTCAGCGATGAAATCGGAAAGCACCACTACGATGCTGCGATGCCTGAGAACGCGGCTGGCATAGGAGAGACTGGAACCGAGATTGGTGCGGCGGCCGGCCGGCTGAAACGCGACGAGGTCGCGGATCACCCGAAGCGCATGCCGGCGGCCCTTTCGAGGTGGAATTACCCGCTCGACCGTGTCCGAAAAGAGCAACGCCCCGACCCGGTCGTTATGGTGGGCAGCGGCGAGCGCCAGGACGGCGGCAATCTCCACCGATAGCGCGGCCTTGGTCACCGGCTCACCGAAACGGGTCGACCCGGACTGATCCACCACCAGCATGAGGGTGAGCTCCCGCTCCTCCGTAAAGGTCTTCACAAAGGGGCTCGCTAGACGGGCGGAGACGTTCCAGTCGATGGACCGAAAGTCGTCGCCGTGCTCGTAGGCACGAACCTCGGCGAACTCCATTCCCTGCCCCCGAAAGACGGACCGGTACTCCCCCGCGAAGAGCGAGCCTACGAGGCCCCGGGTGCGGAGCTCGATGGCTTTTACCTGCTTCAGGATTTCGGGGGAGATGGGCATGGAAGTCAGGAGTCAGGAGTCGGGGGTCGGGAATCGGGAGTCAGAACTCAGAGACGGAGGGCGAACGAAGGACTCCTCATCCGCAGTCCCAGACTCCCGACTCCCGACACCCGACTACCTTCACGGAACCTTCAGAGCGCCCAGCACCCGGGTCACCACGTCATCAGTCGACACGTCCTCGGCCTCGGCCTCGAAGGTGAGCACGATACGGTGACGGAGCACATCAGGGGCGAGCGCGCGCACGTCCTCGGGAACCACGTAGGCCCGCTCGCGCAGAAAGGCGTGCGCCCGCGCAGCCTGGGCCAGGGCAATGGACGCCCGGGGCGATCCGCCGAAGGCAACCAGCGGCTTGAGATCATTGAGACCAACCAGGCCCGGGTCGCGGGTGGCACGGATCAGATCCACGATGTAATCCACCACCTTCTGATCCATATAGAGACCGGCGATGGCGTTGCGGGCGGCGAGAATGGCCTCGGTGTCCAGCAGCCGCTCGACTGCAATCTCCTGGCCGCCGCTCATCCGCAGCAGGATCTCTTTCTCTTCGTCACGGGTGGGATAGCCGACCCGCACCTTCAGCATGAACCGGTCGAGCTGTGCCTCGGGGAGCGGATAGGTACCCTCGCTCTCGATGGGGTTCTGGGTGGCCAGTACCAGGAACGGCTCCTGCAGCGGGTAGGTCGTGCCCCCGATCGTCACCTGGTGTTCCTGCATCGCCTCCAGCAAGGCCGCTTGAACCTTGGCCGGGGCCCGGTTGATCTCATCGGCCAGAATGATCTGGGCGAACAGCGGTCCCTTCTTGACGTGAAACTCCTGGCTCTTCTGGTTGAAGACCATTGTGCCGATGACGTCGGCCGGAAGGAGATCGGGAGTAAACTGAATGCGGGAAAACGACGCGTGGATGATCTCCGAGAGCGTCCGGACCGCAAGGGTCTTGGCCAGGCCCGGCACACCCTCCAGCAGGATGTGGCCCCCGGTCAGCAGTCCCACCAGGAGCCGTTCCACCATGGCATCCTGCCCCACGATGCGTCGGGACACTTCCTTCAGTATCCGCTGAACCGGTAACAGCTCAGCGGGCTTGGGGCTCAGCTTGGTGGCGCTCACTTCATGCTCCTCGATGTGTGACGGGGCCGCTTGCCCGACGCCCTCTCAGCAGGACCGGTTTCAGCGCCTTCAGGTGTGAGGTGCACCGCCTTGTAGAGTGCCGCCTCCTCCCGCGGTGTCAGGGGCCGGTATCGGCCGGGGGCTAGATCGCCCAACCTGATGGGACCGTACGAGAGCCGCGCCAGGCGCTCGACCTTGAGACCGATCGCCTCACACCACCGCCGAACGATCCGGTTGCGTCCCTCCTCCAGGGTGAGGTCCAGGATGCTTCGACCCTCCTTGCCCGGCCGGACCCGGACATCGGTCGGCACCACGGCGCGGCCGTCGATTACGGTCTTCTCCCGCGCCAATGCCGCGATCTCGGCGGTCGGCCGTCCATGTACGAGCGCCGTGTAGCGTCGAGGGATCCGATACTTGGGATGGGTCAGCCGGTGGACAGCCTCTCCATCAGTGGTCAGGATCAGCAGCCCGGTGGTCATGACGTCGAGCCGGCCCACATACGTGAGGGCCGCCGGATTGGGAATGAAGTCGAGGACGGTGCGACGCCCCTCTTCATCGCTGGCCGTGGTGACCACGCCGAGTGGCTTGTGGAACGCGAGCCATCTGCGATCCTGCGTCTTTACCGCCTTCCTGCCGACCGTGATGCGCTGCCGATCGGGATCCACCTTCATGCCGAGGACCGCGGGCTTCCCGTCCACCTTTACCTGGCCGTCCTCGATCAGCTTCTCAGCGGCTCGTCTGGATGCAACGCCGGCCCGCGCCAGCGCGCGCTGGAGCCGCATCTCGGTCATGACTCTGCCTCCACGTACGCCGCAGCGTCATCCGCACCTTCGGAGGTGGCCAGATGCGGGCGCAGCGCGATGGTGAGCTCCTCGGCCTTGGGAAGATCGGCCAGATCTCGCATCCCCAGAAGCTCCAGAAAGAGCGCCGTCGTACCGTACAAAAGGGGCCGACCCAGCGCCTCGCTGCGGCCAACGACTTCGATCAGGCCTCGCTCCTGCAGCGAGCGCAACACGCCCCCGGCCGAGACCCCGCGAATCTCCTCGATCTCCACCCGGCCCACCGGCTGCCGATAGGCAATGACCGCGAGCGTCTCCAGCGTGGCAGCGGTCAGCTTGGGGGCGCGCACCGAGATCTGGGCCCGCTCGATGGCTGCGGCGTGAACCGGCCGAGTGAGGATCTGGAACCCGCCCGCCAGCTCGACCAGCTCCACGCCGTGCTGGTTGAAGTCGTAGTGCTCGCGCAACTGCTCCAGTGCCACCCGTACGTCGGCTGCATTTGCGTCTGGATCGAGAGATGCCAACTCCTCGGCCGTCAACGGACGGCCGGCCGAGAAGAGCGCCGCTTCAAGCAGCTGGGCGAGGGGACTCACGCGCGATCACCATCGGGCAGAAGGGAGTGGACTGCACCAGGCGGAGGCTTCCCCGCTTGGCCAGCTCGAGCAAAGCCAGCAGCGTGGACAGCACGTCGACGATCGTGCCTCCCGAGCCGAGCGCATCCAGCCACCGGATCTCTTCCCGATCGATCAGAAGGTCCTCGATCCGGCGGGTTGCCGATTCGACATCCAATGGACGGGCGACGACCCGATGCAGGACCGGCGAGGGAATCCCCGCGATGACCCGGTCGATCGCGGCAAGCATGTCGAACAGGTTGAGGGTGAGCGGCGGAGGTGGAAGAGCCGGGGGTGGGGGCAGGTATCCCCGGCAAAACTGCTCGGCCCGCTTCTCGGCGGCCCGGCCCAGCCACACCGCAACCTCCCGAATCTGCTGGTACTCCAGCAGCCGCCGTACCAGCTCCGCGCGGGGGTCCTCCCAGCCGTCCTCTTCGACCCCGCGTGGCAGGAGCATCTGCGCCTTGAGACGCACCAGGCGGCTCGCCATGTCGAGGTAATCCGCCGCCTGGTTGAGGCCGAGCTCGTGAACCGCCTGCAGGAATTGATCGGCGATCCGGGCGATGGGGATATCGGCAATCTCCAGCTCCTCCTCCCGCAGCAGGTGCAGCAGGAGGTCCAGCGGTCCGGAGAACGCCTCGAGCTCCACCACAAAGCCCGAGCCGGCACCAAAGGCCGTGCTCGGTACCTCGGGAAGGGTGGTGGTCTCGGTGGCGGTCATGACTGAAAGATGTTCCATCCTTCCCCCACATGGAACGGCAAGATGACCATCAGCAGCGCATTCCGAATGGTGTACGCCGGCGTCAGCAGGATAGAGACGACCGGCGGGAACAGGAATAGAAGTATGAACAGGGGCAGATAGCCTAATCGCTGCAACCCGCGGTACCAGAGGCCCGCTCGAGGAGGTAGTGCATGATAGACGAGATGAGAGCCGTCCAGAGGCGGAATCGGAATCAGGTTGAAGAAGCAGAGGATCAGGTTGAGCCAGATTCCGTAGACCATCATACGCTGCGCTGTGTCGAGCACCGGAATTGCCGGAGGCACGACCGAGGCGAGGAGACCGAGAAGCACGAACAGGACGGAGCAAGCCAGGGCAATCATCAGATTGGTAGCGACGCCGGCCACGGAGACTAACAGGTCCCCCCTCACGTAGTGCCTGAATCGGCTGGAGTCGACCGGCACCGGCTTGGCACCACCGAAGGCGTATTGCCCATTGGAGCCGAACCAGATCAGCGCGGGCATAAGAATGCTCATCCAGGGATCGATGTGAGGCAGGGGGTTGAGAGTTACCCTGCCAAGGCGGTATGCCGTGTCGTCACCTTGCCGGAGTGCCACCGCCGCGTGGGCGTATTCATGAGCGCACATAGCGAAAACCAGCATCGGAAAGGCCAGTATAAAATCGCCGAGTTGTCGGTCCAGGAAGTCGCCTCGATCTGGGGGGCGCCGAAGGTTAAACGTGCGATAAGGGCAAAGTCAAAACCGCATCCCGCTTGACCTTGCGGCCTCGGTGGCCTATTTTTTCGGGCTCAGCTTCCGGACCGATTCCGGAGCGAACTTCTCCGTGACCGAGGTTGCCGTGCCCCGTATCAAGTCCGCCGCCAAGCGAATGCGCCAAGGCCGTGCCCGCGCCATCCACAACCGCACTCACCGCAGCGAGCTCCGCACGGCGCTCAGGAAAGTGCGTGCTGCCACTGGGGCCGAGGCGGCTACCGCCTATGCCGAAGCGGTGAAGCTTCTCGACCGCGCCGCGCAGAAGAGCATCGTCCATAAGAACGCTGCGGCCCGGCAGAAGAGCCGGCTGGCCAAGCTGGTTGCGGGCAGAAAGTAAGCGGTGAACGGTAAGCGGTAAGCGGGGCGCCCGGATGTCAGGCGCCCCTTCGTATTTCAGAGCTCTTGATGTGAGAAACGACTTCGGACGGAAGTTATAAGTCCCTGCACGCTAGTAACTTTCCCGCTCACTGCTCACCGCTTACCTCTCACCGCTCAGACCCCCGCCAGCTCCGCCCCGCAGCGCTCGCAATACCACTCGGTCGGACGATTGAGCGTGCCGCATTCCCCGCACTTTAGCGTCTTGGCCACTCCGGACGCAGCCTTTCCCGCGCCCGCTGCCGGAGTGGCGCTGGGAACCGAGGACTCGCGCGGCGCGGCCGTCGTGGTGGTTGCCGATCCTTCCGGATTGGGCCGGCGGCTGGCCAGCCGGGAGGGCTCTTCGTCTGATACCGACTTGAGAAACGCCATCTCGTCCACCGGCGCTGCGGCGGGCTCAGGCTGTCGCGACTTGGGAGGCGGAGGCTGAACCGGCTCGGGCTCATCGGCAACATGCGTTACCAGAAAGGCCTGCTCGACAACCTCGGAACGCGGCGCCGCTCGAGGGGCCGGGGGTGGCGGTGCCGGAGCGGGCGTTGCACGCGTACCCGCTATCAGTGCCTGGATTTCCGTCAGCCGGGTGATCTCACTGCCGATGGCGCGGAGGCGGGAGCGAAGCTGCTCGATGCCTTTCTTGCTCTGCTCGCTGTGCCGCCGCCACTCGTCCTCGCTGTACTCGCCCACGGAGTGCCGTACTTCCGCCTCGGCCAGCTCCTCCTCTGCGGTGCGCCGCTCCCGGTCGAGCTCGGCCTGCGAGGCGTGCTGCCGCTCGAGCTCTTCCGCGATGGCCGCGCCCCGTCCTCGCAGCTGCTCCATGACCGACTCGAGCCGCGCCTCATAGTCCCCCCGCACCCGCTGGCGCACTGCGGGTGAGGCCTTGTCCCCCGTGGTGTCGAGCCGGAGAATCCACTCTTCGTACTGGGAGCGCTGCTCCAGCAGCGATTCAATCGTGACTTCGGTGTCCGTGGTCATTTTGGCCATGGAAGGGCT
>JALYPB010000295.1 GCA_030856585.1 Gemmatimonadota bacterium
CTGTTGATCTCCGCCTGCCGCCTTTCTTCCGGTCCGATCCGGATTGGGCTGGCCGGGTCCCTGAGCGATCCGGTGGGTGTCCCGATGAAACATGCCGCCGAGCTCGCGGTGGAAGAGATCAACGCCGCCGGCGGCATCGGTGGCCGGCCGTTGGAGCTGGTCCAGCGGGACGATTACGCCGACCCGGATTCCGCCGTGTTTGTGGCGACCGACCTCTATGAGGCCGGCGTCTCCGCTGTGATCGGACACCTCTTCTCCAGTACGACGCTGGCAGCCGCCCCGGTGTACAACGGCGGAGCGGATCCGGTCGCAGCCGTCTCTCCCTCTTCATCCTCTCCTGAGGTCTCCACGGCCGGCGATTACACCTTCCGGATCTGCCCCAGCGATCTCGCTCATGGTGCAGCGCTCGCCCGCTGGGTCTATGACACACTGGCACTCCACCGGGGAGCGGTCCTCTACCTGAACGACCAATATGGTCGGGGCGTGCGCCAGACCTTCGTCAAGGACTTTACCCGCCGAGGGGGCGCGCTCCAATCGATCGACCCCTACCTGGGCGATGTCCCCCACGTCGGCCCCTATCTCGACCGCCTGGCCAAGGGCAGCGGGACGGATTTCCTCCTCGTCGCGGGGAATCGTCTCGAGGCCGAGGAGATTCTCCGCCAAGCACGCAAGCGCGGCCTTACTATGCCGGTGCTGGGCGGCGACGGGCTCGAGGGAATCGAGGCGGCGGGTTTACTGGCCGAGGGTGTCTACCTCTCCGCGGCATATCTGCCGACCTTGAGCACTCCTGCCAACAAAGCCTTTCTCCAGGCGTACCGTAGGAAGTTCCCATCCGCGGGTCTGCCCAACCAGCCGGCGGCCGCCACCTACGATGCGGTCTATCTGCTGCGCGACGTAATCGCGCGGGCTGGAACCAAGCGTCAGGCGATCCGCCGAGAGCTCGCCCGGGTCGGCACCGGCGCTCCCGCGTTCCGGGGAGTTACCGGGGTCGTGGCCTTCGACACCAGGGGAGACGTCCCCAACCAGGCGGTCTACATCGGGGTCGTGCGAAACGGCAACGTGCGGCTGGCGGGGGGCCAGTGAGGTTCATGCGCAGCCTCCGCAGTCGGGTCATCGCCGGTATGACGGTGCTGATCATGCTGGTATTTCTGATCGCCCTGTTCGGCGTGAAGTCGATCAGCTCGCTCGACAAGTCGGTGGACCGGGAGCTCTCGCTGCTGCTCGAGAGCACCGACCTGAGCAACGGACTGATCGCCTCGCTCGGCTCCGAAGTCCGCTCCGCCGAGCAGTACCTGCTCTTGCGCTCGGGAGCCTTGAAGCGCCGGGTACTGGATGAGGGCGATTCAGCCTACGTCTATCAGCGCCGCTACCGGACGCTCAACGCGCTTACCACATCTGATCGTTACATCGTCAACAAGATCGCGGCCAATCAGGCGGAGATCGAGGTGGCCTATGCCACCGCCCACGCGCTGGCAGACCTGGGCCGGACCGACGAAGCACGGCGGCAGGCCGAACGAGCCCGCGCGCCTGCGGACACCCTTCTGGGCGACGTCCGTGCCCTGGTGCTGGCGCAGAACAACCGGTCCATGTCGCGGGCCAACGAGCTCCGGCGCGAGGCCGGAGATCGCCGATCGGTGCTATGGCTGCTGTTCGTGGTATCGCTGACCGCCGGCGTCGCAATCTCGGTATTCACGGTGCGCATGGTGGACCGGCCACTCCGGCGGCTTATCAGCGCGGCAGACCGGTTCGGAGCCGGCGACCTGAGACGGGTGCAGCTCGGCAAGATGCCCACCGAGCTGGAGCTCCTGTCCCGGGCGATGGATGGAATGGCTTCGCGGCTGCGCGGAGTCGTGGTCTCGGTAGTGGGTGAGGCCAGTCAGATCGGCAATAGCGCTACCGACTTCTCCGCCATGAGCGAGGAGCTGGCCGCGAGCAGCGGCGAGATCTCGACCGCTATGGTCAAGGTGGCGTCGAGTGCGGAGCAGCAGGTGCGGGGAATGGAGAAGGCAGACGCCCTGCTCCTCAATCTCAGACAGATTGCCGAGACCAATGCCACGGCCTCGGCCCGGGTGCTGGAGCTGGGCGAACGGATCCAGCAGCTCGCCGCGCGCAACCAGGCGGATGTGGCCGCTGCCGGTCAGACCCTGCTCGACATTCGTGAGGTCGTGGGCACCTCCGCCCGCCAGGTGCAGGAGCTCTCGAGGCTCTCGGAGCCGATCACCGACTTCATCGATCTCATCAGGCAAATCTCATCCCAGACCAACCTGCTGGCCCTCAACGCCGCCATCGAGGCCGCACGGGCCGGCGAGCACGGGCGCGGCTTCGCGGTTGTCGCCGAAGAGGTCCGCCGGCTGGCCGACTCCAGCTCCAGCGCGGCGGAGGAAGTGGCCAAGACGGTCCAGTTTATCCGCAATCAGGTGCGGGATGTCTCGGCTACGATGGATGTCGGATCGACCAAGGTCCACGGGATCGAAGCCGTCGCGATGGCGGCTGCGCGAGCCCTGGAGGAGATCGCCCAGGCGGTGCAGGAAGTCCACAGCGCCGCGGCGGAGGTCGTACGGGAGGCGGAGGCCAACCGCCGTATCGTGGTGCAGTTAGGTGAGAGGACCCAGGAAGTAAGCCAGGCCGCCAGCGAGCACGCCTCGGCCAGCGAGCAGGTAACCGCCGCGGCGCAGGAGCAGACCGCCTCGACCGAGCAGATGGCGGCTGCGGCCGGCGACCTGCTTCAGGGCGCCACGCGACTCACCGCTTTGATGCAGGATTTCAAGACCTGAGGAGGGACTCTAACGCTTCTTCTTGGGTTTCACAGGCTTCTTGACCGTCTTCACCGCCTTCACCGTCTTGCCCTTCACCCTCGCCTTGGCCTTCATGGCCTTCTCCCGATCGGCCGCCTTGTCCAGCCGCTTCTGCTGGGCTGCATGCACTTCGGCCAGAATCCGGTCGCCCTCTTCGTTGCCCAGTAGACTCCGCCGGGTCGCGTAGCGAATCAGCTCCTCCGCATCCGCCACGTTGAAGTCGCCGACGCGCGCCGCGGCACGGATAACACTCCCGAGGGCGTCTGCCACCGGGCTCCGCAACACGTTCGCGATGCCCGGCAGGGTCTCCAACAGGGTCGAGATCTGTGAACCACCGAGTTCCGATACCACACGTCCTCCTTGACTGCCATCAGCCGAGCACAAGGGCAGGCGCCCGGTGCGAGTCGAGCCCATCAGGGACGGAATTCTCGCACCGGTGACACTCGGACGCTAGTAGTATGGGGGACTACTTCGTGATTTCCAGTAGGCCGCGCATGTCGTAAGCCCGGTGGGGGAGGCAAAAGAAGGGGTAACTGCCCGGTGGCAGAGCGGGTACCACCATGCGGTACTCCGCACCGTTGGGACTCAATAGGGGGCTGCCGAGATCCCCGGAACGGCGGCTCAAGGCACCATTGAGCGCCTCATGGGCAGGAGCAGAAAGCGCCTTACTCTCAAAGACGACGCTATGCGGCGTACCGCTCCCCGCTGTGAAAAGCAGGATGTCGCCAGGGCGCGCGTTTACCTGCCCCGGACTGAACCGGAAAATCTCCTTCTCCGGATTCGCGTCGAGCCGGATTTCATGAACCTTCTGGGCTTCGGCCTCGGTTGA
>JALYPB010000381.1 GCA_030856585.1 Gemmatimonadota bacterium
GTCCTGGGTCGATCGGGTCTTCGATGACTCGGCATGCCGTGTTCGGGGGCTGCCTGGACTCCGACCTCGAGTGTTCGGAATTGGCGCTGTGTGACGAACCCACACCCACGTGGAGACTGCGAACGCCGGGTGGAGCGCCCGAGGAAGAACCGTCCGAGTACCTTGGCGAGGATGAGGTCGACCCGGACATCCGGGTGCGACTGTTCCGAACCGGAAGCGGGTATAGCCTCCGCTTCGATGACACCGGAGAATTCAGGGTCTCCCGGGGTGGCACCGAGATCCAGTGGCTACCCGCTGCCGGCGCTTCCGTCGCAAACGCCAGGATCGATCTGCTGGGGCGGGTGTTGCCGCTCGCGATGCACCAAACCGGGACCGTTTGCCTTCATGGAAGCGCGGTTGAGCTGGAGGCCGGCGCCGTGGGCTTCATCGCTGCCAAGTTTCGCGGCAAGTCTACAATGGCTCTCGCGCTCGCCAATGCGGGCGCCCGGCTGGTCACTGACGACACCATCCCGATCGATCCGGGTCCGCCCGCCCGTATGCGACCCGGCGTGCACAGCCTCCGCCTTTGGAGTGATTCTGCGTCCCGCCTGAGCGCAGTGCCGGCCCGAGGCATCCAGGAGGGGGCCAAACAGCCTTTTGTGGCGCCGGCGGATCGGGTGATGGACTGCCCGGCTCGCCTCAGCGCCATCTACCTCCTCGCGTCCATTCCCGAGCCGCGACCGGCTGCCGTCCGGCGAGAACGGCTCTCCGAGATTCACGCGGCGCTGACTCTCATCCGGCACGCGAAGCTGGGTCCACTCTTGGGCCGAGTCGAGTCGGCGGTGCTGTTCCGCCGGGCCACGAGTCTCGCACGCACCGTCCCCGTCTACTTGCTGGAGGTAGTCCGCGACTTCGGGCGCCTACCGGAGGTTGTCGCTCAGATCATGGAATGGCACCGTGCGCCCGTGGAAACCGTGCATCGAGCCGAGCTCACGGGATGAGCGCCATTGCTCCGTCGCTGGATACTGCATCGCCGGTCCCGACTCCGGCGGGCAGCGCCGCTATCCGTCTCGCCGGGCTGACCAAGCGATTTCCCGTCCGGCGGAGCTGGACGGCGGCGCTGCGGCACCCGCTTCAGCGCCAATGGACGCCCGCCCTGCAGGCAGTCACCTGTACGATTGAGGACGGTGAGTTCTTCGGCCTTCTCGGCCCCAACGGCGCCGGCAAGACCACCCTATTCAAGGTGCTCGCCACCCTGGTGCTTCCCGATGGGGGCGCCGCCACCGTGGGGGGGTACGATGTCGTACGGGACGGCCGGCGCGTGCGAAGCGTCCTCGCGCCGGTCATCACCGATGATCGCAGCCTCTACTGGCGGCTTTCAGCCGCAGAGAACCTCGAGCTGTATGCCCGACTACAGGACCTGCCGGACGGCGTCGGCAGCCGGCGGGTGAGCGAGCTCCTGGAGGTGGTGGGACTGGCCGAGGCGGGCAGAAAGATGGTCGGCGCGTTCTCGTCCGGAATGAAGCAGCGGCTGCTCATCGCCCGCGCCCTGCTGGCTCGGCCGCGTATTCTGCTCCTGGACGAACCCACCCGCAGCCTCGACCCGCTCTCCGCCCGGAGCCTCCGCACCTTTCTGCGAGAGGAGATCTCCGGTCGCCAGGGTTGCACCGTACTCCTCGCCACCCACAACACGGAGGAGGCGTTGGAGCTCTGCGGAAGGGTTGCCGTGCTGCATGGTGGAAAGTTGCTGGCGGTAGGCACGCCGGCCGAGCTGCTGGGAGAAATGGGCGACCGGTATCGGCTCTGGACCCGCAGCCCGGCCATGGGCAGCCTGGCTGCTCTCGAGCGGGAAGGCGTGATCCGCGAGATCGTGGCGCAGCCCGAGAATGAAGACGGGTGGGCCTGCGCGGAGCTGGACGTCGTGGGCGGATTGGAAGGCGCGGCCAGGGTGGTCGCCGCTCTGGGCCGGGCAGGCGCGTCGGTCGGCCGGTTCGAGCGGGTTCCGAAGTCCCTGGCGGATCTGATCGAAGGCATCATTGGCCGCCGGCCGCAGGGCTCGACCCATGGGTAGAGTGGCGGCCCTCGTTCGGGCGAGCTGGTTGACGGCGGCGAGCTACCGGCTCAACATGTTGCTCTCGCTGATTTCCCTGCTGGTCATGATCGTCCCGGTATACTTTGTGGCCGGGGCGCTTCAGCCAGTCATGGCGCAATCCATCGAGGGGCAGGGCGGCCAGTATTTCGGTTTCCTGCTCATCGGCCTCATCACCTTCTCCTTCCTGACGACCGCCGTCACCTCGCTACCCGCGGCCCTGGGCTCCGGTATTGCAAGCGGAACGTTCGAGACGCTGCTCGGCACCCGCGCGCGACTGGCCGAGATCGTCGCCGGCATGGTGGGGTACGCCTTCCTCTGGACGGCGCTTCGGGGGCTCCTGCTCGTCGGGGTGGGCTGGCTCCTGGGGGCACCCTTGATGTGGAACCGCGTGCCGGCGGCGCTCCTGATCCTTGGCTTGATCGTCCTCGCCTACTTCCCATTCGGCCTCTTTGCCTCGGCGGCAGTGCTGGCCTTCAAGACCAATGGCTCCCTGCCTTCAGCGGTGCTGGCCATCTCGGGTCTGCTGGGGGGGGTGTATTACCCGACCCATGTCATCCCGTCCTGGATTCAGGATGTGACGGCGGTCGTTCCGCTTACCTACGGCCTGCGCGCGCTTCGGAAGGTCGTGCTCGAGGGCGGGCCGCTTCGCGCCTCGGCCTCCGATGTCGCGGTGCTGACCGGGTTCGTGCTCGTGCTGTTCGGCTCGAGTCTCTACGTCTTCACCAGTGCGGTCCGGCATGCCAAGCGCTCAGGAACGCTCGCCCAGTATTGACCGGTTCGATACGCCTGGGAAAGGGCTGGGCCTCCTTCCACTCGAGGCGCGAGTGCTCCTGCTCAGCGCTGGCGGTCGTGAGGCGGACCCAAGCCTACGGATGCTGTTACGGCAGAAGATAGACTGGCGGCGACTCTGCGGGCTGGCCGAGCGGGAACACGCGTCGGCGGTGCTCTGGGCCCGGCTCACCCGGCTCGGCTGTGAGGCAGGGCCCGACAGTGCGCTGCTACAGCGGCTTGGCATGGTCTCGGAATTCAGGCTGGTCCGGCTGCAACAGCGTCTGTACGAAACCAGCGATGCACTGGCCGCGGCCGGGATCGATGTGGTGTTGCTGAAGGGCGTCGCCATCGCCCACACGGCATATGAGAGCTTCGTCCACCGGCCCATGGGCGACATTGACCTACTGGTCCGGCCGGAACGGGCTACTGCCGCAGGGGAGATCCTCCAGGCATCCGGCTGGATACGGAGCCCTGACGGCTTCACCGACGAGGCCTACGAGGGACACCAGCATCTTCCCCCCTTCGCCGACGCGAGCGGCAGCGGTGCCCGTCTGGATCTGCACACGGATCTTTTCTTCGAGGGACATCCGTTTCGATTCAGCTCCGGTGCCGTGCGGGATCGCGCCGGGCACGTCAGGGTGGACAACCACGATCTCCTGGTCCCCGACCTCTTGCACCAGCTGCTCCACGCCTGCATCCACTTCGCCTATTCCCACATGATGACCCAGGCTGCCTGGCGGACGTTCCGTGACATCGGGGCAATTGTCGGCACAGGACGGGTGGACTGGAAAGAATTCGTCAGGTTGGCGCGGGAGAGCGGAGGAGAGAGTTGCAGCTACTGGACATTCAGGCTTGCGCAAACGAGTACCGGTGTCGCGGTTCCGGCCCACGTGCTCGAGGACCTTCGCCCATCCCTGCCTCAAGCGGCGCTTCGACTCCTTGAGCGCCATTTCACCCTGGGATTATTGCCGACTCACTCCAGTTGCCCATCGGTTCGGTTGCTGAATCTGCTGTGGCGAGCCGGGCTCTTCTCCGGCCGGACAACTCGGGGATCGGTCCGTCCCTGGGGTCGGTTGAGAAGATTCCATTCGCCATCGTCGCGAGGCGGCGCCGGGCTGTTGAAGGGACTTCCGCGTCACATCCGACACGCTGCTGCCTCGCCTCGCTACCTGTGGGGGATACTGCGCGGGTCGCCCGTTTGAGCCGTCTCAGATACCTCGTGCTTCCCAGGCCTGCGCGATCGAGACTGATGTGCGTGACCAGGCTCACCGACACCACCTTTCAGTCAGGCCTGATTGCGTCACCGTGCCTCGGTGCCCTGACGGCGCCTCAACGCTTCTCAACCGACTGCTGAGCGGATTTATGGAAACGACTCTCGATGTACCGATCCACACTGAGCCTGCGTCGCCCAGGCATTTCGCCCAGGGGGTGGAACGAGTCTCCATAGTCTTCGTGAACGCGTACCTCGTCGGGGATCCCGGCGGCTCCTGGGTGCTGGTGGATACTGGGCTTCCGGGGTTTGCCTCCCGGGTGCAGCACGCGGCGGAGAAGCGTTTTGGCAGAGACAGACCTCCTGAAGCCATCATCCTGACTCACGGGCACTTCGACCACGCGGGCTCGGCTGCGGAACTGGGCCGGCGCTGGGAGACCACGGTGTTTGCCCACCCGCTCGAGCTGCCGTTTCTGACGGGCCGTTCGGATTACCCGCCGCAGGACCCCACCGTCGGTGGTGCGCTCGGTTTCCTGTCTCGCACTTTTCCCCACACCGGGATTGATCTGGGTGGCGGGGTCAGGCCTCTTCCGCGCGACGGCACGCTGCCGGGAATGCCGGGTTGGCGCTGGATTCACACGCCGGGGCACACGGCAGGCCACGTATCTCTCTTCCGTGATGCCGATCGCGTCCTGCTCGCCGGTGATGCGTTCGCGACGCTGAATCAGGACTCGGCTATCGCCATGATAACTCAGCGCCCGGAGTTCTCGGTGCCGCCGGCGCCGCTTACGACGGACTGGGATGCGGCTCACACCAGCGTCCGCCACCTCGCTTCGCTGCGTCCCTCGGCCATTTCCGCCGGCCATGGCCTTCCGGTGCGAGGGCCGCGAGTGGCATCAGATCTGGAGCGATTTGCGGAGATGTTCCAGCGCCCTCGGACCGGGCGCTACGTGGGCCAGCCGGCCCGTAGTGGTGAGAATGGGGTGGATTACGTTCCGCCGCCGGTTTCAGATCCGCTGCCCCGCCAGCTCCTCCTCGGGGGAATAGCCGCCGCGGCGCTGATTGCAGTAACCCGGCGCAGAAGCTGAAGGAATACCCAGCCGGAGCCGGCCCTCGCGACCGACGGCTGGCGTAGCGGACTGAGCCTTCAGGACCATCGAAAGAGCCGATCAAAGCGGCGCCCGGACAGGACCCCGGGCGCCGCTGCTATGTCTCCTACTTCGTCGTTCGAGCGCCCGACTACTGCATTTTTGTGTTCTTGGTCTCCATCATCGGCATCCACTTCCCGTCCGGTCCCTGTATCTCCATCCTGAAGCTGTACGACCTGGGTGGGAGCTCCTTGATCGTCACCCGCGATTTGACCTTCTTGCCGCCCATCATGCCTTCGTCGGTGTAAGTCCAAGTGTCGCCCCGTAGAGTCCCCCGAGGGACGCTCGCCATCGTCATGTTCGAGTTGTCCACGCCGTAATACGTGTAGACCTTCTCCTCGGCGCTGTAGCCGAGGATGCCGATACTCTTGCTCGGCCCCATCGGCGTGGTTCCTTCCGAGCGACAGATCACGCTGAACCGCCCTTCGAACCACTCGCAGTTGTCGGACGACGTCATCTTTCCACCGGGGCCCATCGGACCCGGCTTCATCTCGCCCTCCGCGGTCCACTTGCCGACGAAGTACCCGAGCCGCGCGTGCTCAGGACTTGGCTTGGGCGCTTGCGCGGCCGCGAACTGCAGGCCGGTGGCCGAAACCACAGCAAACGCAGCAAGCAGGTTAAACGGTCTTCTCATGGTCCCTCCTTCTCTGGACGGCTAGAAAATTCCATCACCAGGTGGAACATGCGGGGGTGGTTCGGGCCACATCAATCCATTTTCTGGCCGCCCCTGTCACTTCGGTCGGGGCGACCGCAAACCTTCGTCCGGACGCTCGAACCGGTTGCTGCGAATCAGGCGCACGGTGCTCACCAGGCTCCGGGCCACGTTCCGCACCTCCTCCTGAATCGCCACATCCCGGTCCAGCGCCTCGTGGCTGGTGGCATACGGCTCGTAGTAGCCGATGTAGCGATCCAGGGTGGCGCTGTTGCCCGCCTCTACC
>JALYPB010000392.1 GCA_030856585.1 Gemmatimonadota bacterium
TTAGCTACACGTTCCCCAATCCCTGGTTGGCTCTCCACGGTGCAGACACAGCCCCCTAGGAGCCGGGCCGCGCGGCGTACCGCTGCGTCTTTCCGATCTCATCTGCCAGGGCCGGATTGACGAGCTCCGGCGGCCTTTTCCCCGGTGAAGTCGCGCGGTCGGCTTCATCGAGAAGGACCTGCTTTCGACTTTCATGTGACGCACCGCACACCCGGGACTGTGAGCCCGCACACCAAGCCCGCCCGACCGACCGCTTAGCTTCTTCCCCGCGTTCAGCCTACGACCACCCGAAGGAGCTGCGCCATTTACTCGAAGATACGAAACCCGATGTGCGCTCAAGTGTCCGGTGTCGTCAGCCGGGAGCGGTTAGAGCGGGGGCCGGCGTGAGCCCGGGGGCAGCGCCGGAGGTTCCTCCCGCAGCCAACGCTGCACTGGTGAAGTGGATGAAAGAACAGGGCTGGACAGTTGCCCCGGCTCGGTTCGAACCGGACGCGGAGATTGGATTTCACGTCTGGCAGGAGCTGGGCCGGTCGCCGGGGACAGCACACGCGCTCTGGGTATCCGATTCCATGGTCCGGCATCTATCGGCCGAGCAGCTCGTCGGCGTGCTGGAGAAGGAAGAGATGGCCCAGGAGATACGAATCAGCCTCAAGGTTCGGATCGAGGAACGGGGCACCGAATACCGTACCTCCGTTGTTCCCAGGCGCTCGGGCGAATGGCCGAGGCAGGAATAAAGAGGCCCCATAGCCCATAGCCCTATTGTATCAACATCCCCCGTGCAATCGACAGACAGTCGCCGCCTGAGCTGAAGAGGTAGAAGGTCTTGCCGTCGGCGCTCAGGTACTTGGTCGGAATGTCGGCCCGTTCGCCCGCGCCCCAGCCCGCGGGATCGCACACCGCGGTGCTGCCGCCGGGCCAGGATGTCCCGCTGGAGAAGACGGTCTCCCATGGGCCCCACGGATTTGACGAGAGCAGGACCATGAGCCCGCCGGTGAAGCGTGGACTGTCGTTGGTGGTGGCCGGCGTTGGGTCGTAGACCAGCGTGAGCATGAACTTGCCGAGCCCCGGATTCCAGCTCATCCCGGCGCGAGGCGCGAACTTTTTGTCGGCCACGTTGAGGATGCTCTTTGCCGAACCCGGCCTGTCGCACCAGGCGGGCACACTCGCGGTGCCGCAGAAGAACTTCCAGCTGCTCCGCCACCTGAGGTTGGCGCGCGATCCGCGCATCAGGCTGAACGCCGGGATCAGGTCGTACGCGCTGTTGCTCACATTGCCGGTGGTGGTCGACCGCATCGGTATCACGGCATATGTATAGGCGGGTCCGCCTGCGTATCCCTGGCCGTACTGAACGAAGGATGCGTAGCCCACCTCCGGAATAGTCCAGCTCGACCAGGTGAAGTCGGGGCTGGCGGTGCTGTAGTTCTTGGAAAACTTGAGCCGCACGCCGGTGCCGGCGTTCGGGCTGATGTTCCGGATCCAGTACCACAAGAGACCATCCGCGTGCAGCATCCCCGCCGGTTTCTCGCTGGCCGGGCCATCGCCCAGTGCCTCCACGCCGGCCCCGACCGCCGTGTCGTCCCAGTTGAGCGGATCGCCGGTCGGCACCGGCGTGAACGTGATATCGTATCCGGTGGGACCGGAGAGCCGGCCGAATCCCATGCCGAGCTTCCGCGGCGCGCCCTTGGGGCGGCAGTCGCCGTAGGCGGTGTAGAGGTTTCCGTCCGGCGCCCAGGTCGGGGTCCACGAGTCGCAGCCCCTGGTGCTGACGATCTGCTTCATCTGCGCCTTGGAGTCCCAGGTGATCGTGGTCGCAGCGCTCAGGGCCGGCTCCACCGCAGCTTCGTTCACCGGGTTCGCCGCGTCCCCGCAGGCTGTAACTGCCACGGCCCCGAGCAACGCCCGCGCGACTAAATCGAGATGATGCAGGGTCATATAAAGCTCCTTTGGTGCAGCCACTTTATGGGAAGCAGCGACCTTCGTCGCGCATCGGACGCTTGACAGGTCCGGCCCATCGAACCTACCGTGTTCGGTAGGAGGTTGCCATGACGCACCTGGTTCGTAGCCCACCGCCTATTCTGTCCTTTGTAGCACTGCCCCTCGTAGTGCTCGTTTCCGGCTGCCATTCGCCTGAGCCCCCCACCGCTCCCGAAGCGCCGACCCTCCCCACTGCCGCCGTAACTGCAACGACGGGGTTCAGCTGGGCCAGCGCCAGCCCCGAGAGTCAGGGCATGTGCGGGAGCACCAAGCAGCTGGGCTGCACCAGAACGCTCCTGTCCCTCTGGTACACCATCAGCAATCCGATGCACAACACCAAGCGCTTCATCGTCATCCGAAACGACAAGGTGCTCTACGATAAGGGTGGCACGCTATCGTATCCGGTGTACTCCGGAGCCAAGGGGCTCATGGGCGGGCCCACCCTGGTGCACGCGATGAGCAAGTGCGGGGTGGGGCTCACCGATCCGGCTTCCCGCTGGCTGGCGCATGAAGACGGAGCCCGGTGGGGCACCGACTACCCGTGGACCGACATCACCGTCGAGCAGCTGGCAAGCCACACCAGCGGGGTCTGCGACTACGGCAACTCGAGCTCGGTGTGCCGCAACGAGAACTCCGGCTGGCAGGCCGCCTATGACAAGGCCGATGGCGGCGGAACGGCGTTTCTGTATCCCAACGATGCCTTCACCATCGCGCGCGCCAAGGCCGAGCAGAACCGGGAGCCCGCGCTGGCCCCCGGAAGCAGGTTCGAGTACAGCAACGTCGGCCACGGGTTGATGAACTATGTGGTGCAGAAAGCCTGCGGCCAGAAGCTCACCGACATATTCGACCTCTACATCAAGCAGGCGGGTATGGGCTCGCCTACCTGGTCGGCAAAGATCTATACCGATGATGAACAGCTCTTCACTCAGAGCACCGGCGTCCAGCTATGGAAGGGGCGGGACGGAGCGGCGGTGCTGCGCCTGGCGGGCAGGCTCGGCATCTGGGACAACAAGAACGTAGAGCCGGTGAAATACTGGCAGCAGGTCACCAAGGTAACCGGCAACATCCCGGCAGCCGCCGCCGCAGGATTCGGAGTCGTCTACGAGAACAACTCGAACAATCTGTGGACCCAGTCGGCAGGTCGCAGACGCCTGTCGCTCGAGACCTTCGGCCACGGCGGCAACTACAGCACCGTGTTCCTCAACGATCCGCTCACCAGCACGATCATCGTCCGCCAGGGAGAGAACAACGCCAAGGGTGCCTCGTATCTCACCCAGAACGGGTGCGCACCGGGGTGGACCGGAACGGCGCCCACCTGCGCGGCAGGCACCAACTGGGCCAACAACTGGGGCGTGGCCAACGGCACCCTCGGCTCCTCATGGGTCGGAGCGAGAAAGAAGGTTGTGGACCCGCTCCAGGAGGCATTCTTCTTCCCGCCCCCGTTTTGTCGCATGACGTCAGTGGCCGGCTTGCCGGTGGATAACGCGACCGATGTGTACGACACCCCGGTGGATGCCATCACCGTCGATCTCGAGGCAGAGATCAGGATCAACCCGCGCGAGGGCGCCGGCTCGTCAGTGATCGACAAGGTCGAATTTTACAAGGAGATCGCAGGCGCCGCCCCGCAACCCATTGGGAATGGGACTCTGGTGGCGGGCACCAGCCCCGCTCGCTACCGGCTGAAGTATGGCGCGGACAGCCATGGCGTGGCCGGCGAGGTCAGGACCTATTTCGCCAACTGTGTCGCCAAGTCAACGGTAGACGGCACGAAAAAGGTCCCGTCGTATTCGCGGCCGGTGCTGGTGAAGCGGGTCGCGGGAGAATAGTCGTCACTCCGCCACGATCTTGAACACCCCGCCCTGCGCGGTGACCAGGTACAGCTCCCCCGCTGCGTCCTCCCCGAAGCTGGTCACTCGGCCGCCAGGCTCGAGCTCGGGCCAGTCGGTCCTGTCCACCAGTGCACCACCCTCCATCCGGAAGCTTCGCACCCAGCCATCGCAGAAATCGGCGTAGAAATACGTCCCCTGAAGGGCGGGAATGGCGGCACCCCGGTAGACGTAGCCGCTGATGACGGAGCAACCGTCGGAATGCTGGTACTCCAGGACGGGCAGGGTGAGACCGGTCTGATCGCAGTCCGCGCGCCCGAAGCAATGTTGCCCTTCCATCCGGCTCCAGCCGTAGTTGACGCCCCGGCCCGCGCCGTTTGCCGCACTCGCGTAATCCACTTCCTCCCAGTTGCTCTCCCCCACGTCCCCGATGTAGAGGTCTCCGCTGGCGCGGTCGAAGCTGAAGCGCCACGGGTTGCGGAGCCCGTAGCTCCAGATCTCGGGACGGGCGCCGGCGGCGGCGATGAACGGGTTGTCGGGCGGCACGGTGTAGGAAGCCCCCGAGGACACGTCGATCCGCAGGATCGAGGCGAGCAGATCCGCCCGCGACTGGCCGCGTCCCCCATCGCCGTCGGCGCCGTCGCCCAGTCCGATGTAGAGCATGCCATCGGGGCCGAACAGGAGCTGGCCGCCCTTGTGGGCGACACCGGGCTGCGGGGCCAGGAGCACCAATGATTCGCTGGCCGGGTCGGCCCGGTCGGGATCGGCGGACACCCGGAGCTGAGAGATGCGGGTGTCTCCGTCGAGACCGGTATACTGGACGAAGAACCGTCCGCTCGCTGCGTAGTCGGGGGCAAAGACGAGGCCGAGCAGGCCCTGCTCGCCGCCATCGCTGAACACCTTGCTGGTGAGATCGAGGAAGGGCGTTGGCAGGAGCGCGCCGCCTTTCACCACCCGGATGACCCCGCCTTTCTGCACGATGAACAGACGCTCGTCGCCCGGCGGCGAGGTCAGGTAGAGCGGGAAGTCGAGCCCGGTGACTACCGGTTGCAGTCCCAGGGTAACCGGACCAGGTGGCGGCGGTGGGGGCGGCGGCGGAACGACGGGTGGAGCGGCCGCGATGGTGATCAGGATGCTGCCGGTGACGCCTTCGGTGGACGCGCGGATCTCGACCGGGCCCGGCTTGAGGCCGGTGACCAGCCCGGACGAGGAGACCGAGGCCACGGCTGCATCCACCGTGGCCCACTCGAAGGTGCGGCCCTCGACCACGGCGCCGTTCGCGTTGCGCGCAGTCGCCGTGAGCTGTAGGGTCTGCCCGGAGTCAACGGTGGTGCTCGGGGCAGTGATGGTAACCGCGGTGACCGGCAGGGGCTCCTGGATATCAGCGCCGTCGCTCCCTCCGCAGGCCGAAGCCAGGGCGGCGAAGATCAGGACCGGCACGATGGCAATCGGCTTCGAACGCCAACGCGGTGGGATTATCAGCACAGCGCCTCCGGTAGACGACTTCCAACGATCCTCCCCCCAGCCCCCACCGTCAAGAGGCCGGACGGCTCGGCCAGGCGTCCGAGAGCGGTGCTTGCGAATGGGGGGACATACGTCATATATGGAGAGCCCCAAGCACAGCTTGCTCGTCAGGCGGCCATGCCATGCGCCCAACCCTCCTCGAGTCCGGCAGGAACTTCTTTCAAAGCGCGGAGTGCGCCTCGGTCAGCATCCTGGCGCACGCCGCACTGGTGTGGATTGCTCTGGGGCTAACCCAGAGCGGCACCAGGATGCCGGCCAACGAGCGCGAGGCCCGGGTGTTCTTTCTGCTACCGCCGGACCGGGTGGACGTGCGCTCGCGGCAGAGCGAGATCATCCAGTACGGCATGCTGGGCGGAGATCTCGAGGACGGAAGGCACCTCCTCAAGGCGGACGGAGGCTGGCTGAGCCTGGCACCGGCGCATGGCGCCCGGGGGCGGCGCAACCGGACCGGCGCCCGGGGCCAGCTGCCCATCGGTCCCCCATCGCGATTCATACCTGACACCGCCTTCAGTGTATTGGAGGTGGATGAGATGGTGGAGCGGTACGAGAACAGCGCGGCGCCGATCTATCCGCGTGAGCTGGCGGCCATCGGCACCCAGGGGATGGTGGATGCCATCTATGTCGTGGATACCTCGGGGCAGGTGGACACCACCACCGTCCAGGTGGTGGAGAGCGACGATCCCCGCTTCACCGCATCGGTTGTGGCCGCGCTGGGCCAGATGCGCTTCCGGCCGGCCAAGCGCGCCGGGAAGGCGGTCCGGCAGCTGGTGGAGCAGAAGTTCCGTTTCAAGATTGTTCCGCCGGAGGAACTCACGGAGCGGATAAGTTGAGGGCGGTAAGGCGGTAAGGCGGTAGGGCGGTAGGGCGGTATGCCGACACTCCGTCCGTTGATTGTCCGGCCGGGCGGGCTACTGTTGGTCCATGGAAACAGCAGCGGTCCAGCGCCGTAC
>JALYPB010000416.1 GCA_030856585.1 Gemmatimonadota bacterium
ATCCGGTAGCCATCGTAACCGTGAGCCCCAGGGTGACGGCCTCCCGCAGGTTGATCCGTGTGGCGAGAGCCAGTGAGAAGACGATCCCGATGAGGGCCAGGCCCACACCCATCGGTGCCCGGAAGAGCGCAGGCGGAATGTCGCCGCCCTCCTTCCTTCGCAGCACAGGTAGCGCAGCACATACCAGTCCGTAGACGAAAAGACGAGATACCGATGCCAGGCTCAGGTTCTCCAACAGGCCTGCCTGGTTTGCCAGGGTCCAGGAAATGGCCGCAAAGAAAAGAATCGAGAGCCAGGGTGTCCGGAACACCGGATGCACCCGGGCGAAGAACGCAGGAAAGTCTCCCCGCTCGGCCATGGCCATGCTGAGACGGGGGACGGCGAGCATGTTGCCGGCGAGCCAGCCATAGACCGAGATCAGCGCGGTCACGGTAATGATCGCGGCCCCGGTGTCGCCCAGGAGCACGCGGGCCGACTCGGCGAGCGGCCGACTGGTGGCTCCGGGATCAGGGAGGCTGGCCAGCACCGTGAGTTGGGCCAGGAGGTAAAGCAGCGCGGCCAGGCCCAGTCCGCCTAACAGGGCGACGGGTGCGTCGCGTCGCGGATGCTTCGCCTCCGACAGCGGGATGACGGCGGACTCGAAGCCGCCGTAGGCGAACACCAGCAGCAACAGCACCTCCAGCCAGCTGGCGAGGGAGGGATCGGATGGGATCGGAGCGGGTACAGCTTTCCCGCCGGCGATCCATGCCAGACCTATCATCCCGAAGATCAGAAGCGGCGTGATTTTTACCAGCGCGAATCCATTGCTGATCCTGGCACCGGACACGACGCTCCGGATGTTGACTGCGGCCAGGAAGCCGATGAAGAGGGTCGTGGCGGCGATGCCCCCGAGCCTGGTGCCGGCCCAGGGCCAGAAGCCTGCCAGGTAAGTGGAGAACACGTTGGCCTGAACGGCGGCGGTGATCGCCCGGACGAAGTAGCTCAGCCACCCGACCTGTAGGCCGACAAAAGGGCCGAAGGCCACGCGGGTGAAGAGGTAGGCGCCGCCGGTCCCGGAGAATCGAGAGGCGACTTCGGCGAAGCAGAGGATCATCGTGGCACAACAGGCGGCCGCGATGGCCCAGGCGGCCAGGCTCATCACGCCGAGCCGGTCGGCGAGGGGGCCAGGCAGCACGAATACGCTGGACCCGATGACGCCGTTGAGGACGAGGCCGACAAGACTCCAGCGGCCGAGCGAGCGGACGAGTCCGGCTGTCGTACTCAGGATGCAAGCGCCCGGGCAATCGCTAGCTCGGGGCGCTTCCCATCGCTCTTGCTCATGAGCTTCAGAAACTCACGATAGCCGGCCTTTGCCTTGGTTCGGTCACCAGCCAGCTCAGCCGCGCGGGCGGCCCCGAACAGGCTGCGGGCGCGGCCGGGTTCCCGAAGCAGCGTCGCTCGATATGCGTCGTGGGCTTCGGAATACCGTCCCGCGGTCAGGAGCATGTCAGCCAGGAGCTCACGAGCCGGCAGCAGCTCGGCTGGGGTTATCGGGTGTTTGTCGGTCACCTCCTCGGCTTCGGCGGCGGCTTGGGCCGCGACCAGTCCACCGCTGGTGTCCCCGCCCGCGAACAGCACCCACGCTGCTGCCGCATCCCGCTTGATGCCGACGACGCTGGCCCAATAGGTATCCTGCCGAGCGGTAAGCGCCCGCGCGATAGTATCCAGTTTTGCCACCTCGGTACGGGCGGCCTGCTCCCCGCCGCTCCGGGCGGCGCCGATCGCGCGGGTGAAGCGGCTGAGGGCGGCGGTCACACCCACCTCTGCGGAGTCTGGCGGGGTGAAGGATGCGGCGGCGGCCCAGTCGCCCAACTCCAGGGGAATTCGCGCCGCCATGGCGGTGCGGTTGTACTGCCCGATCAGCGCGTTGCTGGGTGGAGGAAACTTAGCGGCGTGGGCGACAGCTACCGTGGCTCCGGCAGCCGAGTCCTGTCCCCGCTGGAGATATCCGTAGACGGCGTAGTCCAGGGCGTGCATCCCATCACCGGTCGCGGTCCAGGGCCCCGTCGCCCGCGCGTGAGCGACGCCCGAGTTAAAGGACTTCCAGTTGGTGGCCACCGCCTCGTCCCAGAGGCCCAGCCGTATGAAGATGTGCGACGGCATGTGCTGGGCATGGGGCGCCGCGGGGGCTATGCCGGCATAGCGCCGGGCCGCTGCCAAGCCCAGTGCGGCCAGCTGGGGTGAGTCGGCCGAGTGGATGATATAGTGGGCCAGGCCGGGGTGGTTCGGATATCGAGCGTAGAGTGGATCGAGGATGGCGATGGCCCGTTTCTGCCGGGCGAAGGTGGTATCGGTGCGGGAGGCCGTCGCGATCTGCGCCAAGGCGTGATAAATGGCGACCTCGGTATCCCGAGAATGGTCCCGGTAGAGGCGCGCCATGGTGTCGGCATAAGCCTGGAGCCGCACCGCATTGGGAGAACCGGCCGTGTCGCGATAGAGCGCGCCGGCGGCGGCAATGAATCCTCGCTCCCGGGCGGTCCGGACCGGGATCGTAGCCGCCCGCTCCGCGCTCTTGGTGCCCTCCACCAGTCTATCG
>JALYPB010000457.1 GCA_030856585.1 Gemmatimonadota bacterium
CTCCTATCCCTGTCCCGCCTATCCACCGTCCGGTCCGCCAGTCCGCCCCTCCGCCCGTCCGCCTACACCGCCAGAAAAACGTCGTACAGCGCGTGGGTCCACGCCGTGATCCCGAAGCCACGCTGAAGATACAGGCCGCTGAAGAGCACTCCCGCCACCGCTCGGAATGTGAACGAGCCGAGCTCCAGCCGGTCGCCGTAGGGGCCGATGTAGTGAAACGTGGAAAAGATCAGGGCGCCCACCAGCACGGCAAAGACGCCCGACGCCGTGGCGCTCCAGCCCAGGGCCCTCCGCGCCATCCACGCGAGCCCCGACACGAGAATCACCCGAAAGAGCAGCTCCTCGTAAATCCCCGCCCCCAGAGAGATCATGAGCTGGGTAGGCAGGCTCCATCTGCCCGCTGAGCCCGCTGAAGGGACCGAGAGACCAGGGAGCAGCAGGCCGGTGAGCGTACTTGTCACCAGGCCGAAGGCAAGCGCGTAAACGGCCGACTCCAGAGCCATCAGTCCGAAGAGGCGGGGATCCAGATTCCTCGACCTGCGGTAGTCCTGCCAGACCAGCCAGGCGCCTCCGCCAACCAGGAGGGCACCGAATACCACCAGGCCGTTCCGTCCACCCATCGCCAGAAAGATGCTCTTGAGCAGCACGTCCGCCCCGTTCCGGACGCCGGTCACTTCATCGTGGGAGAGGGAAAAAGCAAGCACCTCGTACGCCACCAGGAGCGGGAGCGCGAAGGTCAGGCTGTGGCGCGGCGCCCCGGTGAGGCGCCAGTAATTCGCGAGGGAGATCGGCATGTCCTTCGAGGGAGGGCAAAAAAAGGGGCCGCCATTGGCGGCCCCCCCAGGTTCGAAGTGTCGCCTGGGTTTGCTTGCAGCGCTACTAGTGGCCGCAGGCGACCCTTGACGCTGTAGACAATGGATCACCTCCCTCGGTTACAGGTGGAACACGTACTGCCGAAAGAATTGTAGCAGGATTCCGGGATTCGATGCAAGACCTTTAGCCGAGCCGCAGTTGAGCCGATCGGCCACTCCGCGCCTTCCCGCCACTTGGCCCTCCAGGCGCCCTACGGGAATTCCTTGGCTGCCGCCGCCATCGATCTGGACCGAACAGCCATCCGCATCGGGCTCGGGGCCACTGGTCGACGTCGTAATCTCAAGAGTGCCAGCGGGCGGAGGCACTATGATATCTTTGCCGCCATGCCCTCCACCACCTGGGGTTACCGCACGGCGCTCCGGCTCGGAACAGCCATGGTGCCCTCCCTGGGACTTCTCTCCCCCAGGCTTCAGGCTGCCACCCGGGCCCGGCGGGATGCGGGAGAGCGGCTGCTCGACTGGGCCCGCTCGACCCGCGACGATAGCCGGCCGCTGGTCTGGTTCCACGCGGCGTCCGTGGGCGAGGGCCTCCAGGCCGATAGCGTGATGCGCCGTTTGCGCCGCCTCCGGCCCGACTGTCAGCTGGTCTACACCCACTTCAGTCCCTCCGCGGCGAGCCTCGCGGCTCGGCTCACGGTCGACGTAGCCGACTATCTCCCCTACGACCTTCCCGAGAACGCGGACCGGTTGCTGGGCGCGCTGCAACCCAACGTTCTGGTGTTCGCCAAGCTCGATCTCTGGCCCGAGTTGTCGACCAGGGCTTCGACGACCGGCACCGAGGTCGCAATCGTGGCTGCTACCGTAAGCCCGGGGAGTGGACGGCTCCGCTGGCCGGCGCGCGCACTTCTCACACCTGGATACAAGGCAGTCGCGGCGGCGGCAGCCGTCTCGGCTGATGACGCAAGCCGGCTGGCTCGACTGGGTGTGGCGGCCGAGCGGATCCGCGTCCTTGGCGATCCGCGCTTCGACAGCGTTGTCGAGCGGGTGGGCGCGGTGGATCCCTCCGATCCACTGCTGGGGTTTGGGCACGGCGCGCCGACGATGGTGGCGGGCTCCACGTGGCCTGGGGACGAGGCGGTGCTCCTCCGGGCCTTCGCCGGTGTCAGGCGCCACCATCCGGACGCCCGCCTGATCCTCGTGCCGCACGAGCCCACCGAGGCCCACCTGGATGCCATACAGGGGGTCGTGGCCGGCCTGGGGTTGCCCGCGGCAGTGGGCCTGAGCGCGGCGGGCGCCCAGACGCCCCTTCTCCTGGTAGACCGGGTTGGGGGGCTGGCGGCACTGTAC
>JALYPB010000481.1 GCA_030856585.1 Gemmatimonadota bacterium
GTGACGGTTCAGATCGCCAGTGGAGGTGGATCGCTCGGCGGTGGCACCACGGCCAGGAGTAATGCCGATGGTGAGGTGAGGTTCACGAATCTGTCGATCCAAGGGACACCGGGAGACCGAACCCTCATCTTTGCCGCCAGTGACTTCACCTCCGCGCTTTCGAGGGCTATCGACCTGGGCGCCGGTCCCCCGCTCGCCAGCGCGAGCAGCGCATCGGTACCAGCGACTGGTGTCCCCGGTGTTTCGACGACGATTACGATCCAGCTCCAGGACGCATTCGGCACCCCAGTCGAAGGGGCGGCAGAAGACGTCGCCATCTCCATTGCGGGAGCCAACCCGGCGTCCGGCCTGCAAGTCACCGACCAGGGTAATGGATCCTACTCGGCGGCCTACACACCGATGCTCAGCGGCACCGATCAGGTGGACGTGCGGGTCAATGGGGAGGCGGTTTCCGGGAGTCCATTCCTGAGCGTGGTCGGTGCGGGCGCGGCCTCGGCCGCAACAACCACCGCCTCGGTCGTGAAGAGCGGGTTCTTCTTCTATACTATCGACATCGTGGTTACCACCCGGGATGCCCAGGGGAACCTGCTGAATCACGGCGGCGACCTGGTGCAGGTTCACGTTGCTGGTGCAACCCGAACTGCCCTCGACAACGGCAATGGCACTTACTCCGACTCTTTTGTCACCCTCAATCCGGCGCCCGAGATCGCTATAACCTTGAACGGAGTTCCAATTCTGGGGAGCCCGTTCAGGCCCTGAGGCCCAATGTCCTTACTCCCACAGACCTAAGCACTTACGCGTGCAGCGTCAGAGTTGACCACCTTCGCTGCGCCAGCTATCTTGCTGCGCTGCACGCCCTGGTGGTGAAACTGGTAGACACGCTATCTTGAGGGGGTAGTGCCGAAAGGCGTCGCGGTTCGAATCCGCGCCAGGGCATCCGACGTCCCGCCACTGTAGCTCAGGGGTAGAGCTCTCGATTCGTAATCGAGCGGTCGTCGGTTCAAATCCGACCAGTGGCTCTCAACTCCGCAGTCTGCTACCCGCTAATCCCGGTCGAATCGTCACACCCAATTGTCGCTTCTCACTTACTCGAGTGAGAGGACCACCTGGTACTGCGGCAATGCCCGCAGGCGACGGGGATGGCCTCGGCCTCGCTCCGGGAAGAGGCGGGGTAGGTAACGATAAAGCTGAAACCGCAGTTCTGGCATCGAAGTGTGAGAGTCACCGGAATCTCCTTGAGCGAGCGTTGAGCACCTGATCAACAATGCCTATGGAGCCGTCCGGGCGCCGTGCTCCAGACCACACCCGGTCCGAGAGATTGCCCGGCTCAATCGGTCGGCGTATGCTCCGGGCGCTTTCATACTCCCCATGAGCTATAAGGAGGCCGCAGTGGAGCGCCAGCGCGGTGTGACTCTTCGTTTCCTGGCCGAGCCGGCCGACGTCAACTTCGGCGGGAAGGTGCACGGCGGGTCGGTCATGAAGTGGATCGATCAGGCGGGGTACACCTGCGCCGCCGGCTGGACCGGCAGTTACTGCGTGACGGTGTATCTCGGCGGCCTCCACTTCCTGGGTCCGATATTCGTGGGTGAGCTGGTCGAGCTCCGGGCGCTCGTCATTCGCACCGGGCGGAGCAGTCTCGACATCGCGGTGGACGTCTACGCCGGTGATCCCAAGACCGGTGTGCGGCGCCGTACCGGGCACTGCGTCATCGTCTTCGTGGGGTTGAATGCAGAAGGGAAGGCCTCGCCGGTGCCCAAGTGGCGGCCGCTGACCCCTATAGACCAGGCACTCGAAGGCTATGCCCTTCGACTTGGGGAGCTACGCAAGCAGATGGATACGGAGATGGAGCGGAGTCTCGGGGACTTGGCTGCAGCTGAGGAAACGCAGTAGGGCCTACTCTGGGTTACGCCCGGTCGTCAGCACCACCGCCAGAGGATGCCCCCGGTAGATCGGCTGCAGCGCGAGGTAGCGCACCAGCGTACGAGTTCCCGGTACCAGCAGCTCATAGTGGTCCAGTAGGGTGGCCGACGCCGCCACCGGCGCGCGCCCCCTGGCTGTCGTCTGCAGGTAGTTGATGGCAAACGCGATTGCCTCGGCCTGGTGCTCCGAGACGCTCCCGTGCCCATACCGTTTCGGGTCCCGAATCGGCGAGACTCCCGACCACAGCGCCGCAACCTGAGCCGGAGCGCGGGCCTGCCACCGGTGACCAAGCTCGTGCGCCAGTGTGTGCCGGAGCTGCGCGGTGCCGGTCATGCGGGCTGGGTCCAGCGCCAGGGAGTCGCGGGAGCCGAGGTATTCACCCAGGCGGCCGGCGGCACGGCCGCGCCGGCCGATCAGCCCGACCCGTGTCCTCGGTGCTCCGAACAAGGTGTAGAGCGTGTCGGCGTAGG
>JALYPB010000001.1 GCA_030856585.1 Gemmatimonadota bacterium
CTGCCCATGACCGCGCCGAGGGACATGCCGAACGCGACAATGACAAACAGTCGCTCGCCCTGCTCCTTGGTATAGAGATCGTTGGCGAAGGACCAGAACTGCGCCACGATCATCAGGCTGAAGATGCCCACCCAGAGGAAGAAGACGACGCCTACGGGCACGCCCGCCTTGGTGAGCCCGTAGAAGGCGACCAGACACAGCACGAAGAATGCTGTGACCGCGTTGAGCAGCCGGCGTCGCGGCAGCCGGTCTGCCAGAAGTCCATAGGCAGGTACAAGGCCGAGAAGCATGATCGCCTGCCCGGCAGCAGCGTACGACTTCACCTCGGCGCCCTCACTCGACAGGATGAGTGCCTCCCGCAGCGGCTTGATGATGTAGTAAGCGGCAAGGAGGAGAAAGATGTTGAGCGTGAGGAGCAGAGCGGTACCTGCTTCGCCCGGGCGAACGTCGGTAAACGCGTTCAACGCGCGGTCCAGTGGGCCGGCGCGTTCCCTTTCTCCTGGCGGGGTCTGGGTTCGCGCTATCATTCGTGATCCGCCCTACGGCTCCTGGCGCTCATGCCTGCCCGGCGCCGACCGGAGGCGGGGGTGTCTCCACCGGCTCCCAAATCCCATCTATGGTCTTGGTCAGCATCCTCAGATCGGACTCGGTCGGCTCGACCCTGTCCGACCCGGGATGATGCCGATCCCACCATCTTTGGGCCTGTTCCTCATTCCAGACGGCGGTCACGGCGGTGGCGAGTTGGCGCGAGAGCTCGCCGGCAGTCTGGGGCCGGTCCTCGGGATACTTTGCCAGGCAGGCGAGGATGATGCTGTCCAGCTCGGCGGGAATGTCCAGCTCGCTGCGTTGGGAAGGCGGCACTGGGACGGCGTTGGCATGCTGATACATCAGCTGGATGGCATTGGGCGCCTGGAATACCAATCGTCCGGTCAGCAGCCAGTACCCCACGCAGCCAAGGGTATAAATGTCCACCCGATGGTCGGCCACCCTATCGCCTCGCACCATCTCCGGGGCGATGTAGGCTGGGGTGCCGGTGGTGCTGTCGGGCGCGGTCAGGAGGGTCGCCTCGCGCGCGCCATCGTCCACCGCTTTCACCAGGCCAAAGTCCAGCACCTTCACAAAATCCATCTCGAGACCCAGGCGGCAGGTAAAAATATTGGACGGCTTGATGTCGCGATGGACCAGGCCGCGGGTGTGCGCTTCCTCCAGAGAGGCGCACGCCTGCCGCAGGAGGTGCACCACTCGCTCCGGCGGGAGCGGGCCGAACCGCTCAACCAGGGTCTCCAGGTCGAGCCCGTCCAGAAGTTCCATCACCAGGAAGAAGGTTCCGTCGTTGGCCACGCCGAAATCGTAGAGACTGATCGTGTGTGGCGACCTGAGCGACGCGGCGGCCTCTGCCTCCCGGCGAAAACGCTCGATAATCACCCGGGCGGCAGCGGGGGAGCTGGAGCCGAGGATCTCCGACCGAATCAGCTTCACCGCTGCCGGACGCGCCAGCATCTGGTGGGTGGCCCGGAACACCTCTCCCATCCCGCCTCTGCCGAGCGGCTCCTCGAGCCGGTAGCTGCCGAGCTCGCGAGCGCGCTTCACCTGCTGGCCTAGGCCATGGATGATCTTCACCGGTATCACAACCAGGAAGGCGCAGATGTAGTTCGGCAGGGAGGTCCAGAGGACGTAGAGCAAGCTCCCCTGAAACTCGATTCCGCGGAGCATCGACAGGCCCATCGCGAGCGGCTCAGTGGACGCGGCCAGCAGGGACACAAGCAGAGTCTTCCGGGGGGTGTTCGGCACGATGGCCGGATAGATCAGGATCGCAACGCAAACCCAGGAGACCCGTGGCACTAATGGGATCGGTATCCAATGGGTGAGGATCGAGATGAGCAGGCACTGGAAGACCAGATATCCAGCACTCACGTCGATCAGCAGCTGAGGCTTATGTCCGAGCTTCCGGGCCAGAGCGACCATCAGCAGCGAGCCCGCCACCCCCGCGGCACCCACGACGTTTCCCGGGTATGGGTACAGTGAATCCATCCGATCGCTGATCAGGCGGATCACGAAGTTGTTCATGAGGGTCATGAACGCCCAGACCGAGCCGAATACGACACTGACGATCCCGACCCGGCGGCAGGTCTGGAACATGAGGTCGCTGGGCATACTATGCCCCGGGCGGGAGCTGACGGACGACCGGACCGGTGTCGAGGGGCGGCGCCCCAGAAGGCGTCGTGAGGTCATGAGCATGTCGGGGTCTAGGGGTTCGTCCCTAAGGCTACCACGATTCAGCGTACGGCGGAACAGCAGCGATCAGAGGGCATGGTAAGCTGTTGCTACCTTGCGAAATCAAACGTACGTTCTGCCGAGAAATCACCGATGAGCCTGCATGTCCCTGAACCCCCGAATCTGGCAACCGATTGCCGCGGTGTTCTCAGTGGCCAATCTGGCGGCGGTGTGGTTTGCCGCCACCCCTGGCGAGCCGTGGCACGCCTCAGTTCATGCCGCTCTCGCGGTGGGCTCGGCCCTGTGGGTCCAGCGGCTGGAAGGCCGCCGCCGAGCCGCCGCGGCCAGCGATAGCCTCCCTGCCGAAGTGTTCGATGAGCTTTCCACCGTACGCTCCGAGGTCGCCGAGCTCTCCGAGCGGCTTGACTTCGCGGAGCGCGTCATGGCCCAGCCCCGCCCGGCGGAGAATCCCCAGTCCTTGAGACCATGAGGCGCACTTCCGCAATGGGCCTGATGGTTCTGGCTGCATGCCAGCAGGCGTCGACTCCGCCGCCCGGGCCGGAGCGGTGTGGACCGGCCGTGCCTCGCACAGCGATGCACCCGATCGCCCTGCATCCCACACTTCTCGCCGGCGATTACGAGCTGATCCAGGTGCAAAGCCAGCCGGCCAGCGGGGCCGTGACATCGGGGCGCCTGCATCTGGCTCCCATGGATTCGGCCAGCAAGGCAGGCGCGGTGGGTGGTGCTGTGCGAGACCTCGTCGGCTGGCTCGATCTCGATGGTGGCGATGCGGAGTGGCGGGCGGTCGTGGCTTCGCGCGATCCGGAACATCCCGGCGCAGTGTTGACCGGACAGCATTTGCGCCTGGGACAGCCCGGTCAGCTGGACGGGCTGATCCATATCCTGACGATCACTGCGGTGGCACCCGAAGGCTTCTGGGGGTGGTGGAGGGCCGACCCCGGCGTGGGTGTCATGACCGAGCCCGGCACCGACCGGGTGCTGCCCGATCCGGCAGGCTATTTCTGCGCTCTGCGGACTGGCCGGTAGATGCCGACCTGATGGGGAGGCGGCCCTCCATGCCCAGCGCGGGGCTGCTGCTGTACCGCCGCGCCCTGGGCAAGCCCGAGATCTTTCTGGCTCACCCGGGGGGCCCATTCTGGCTCAAGCGAGACGATGGCGCGTGGACCATACCCAAAGGGGTCGCGGAAGAGGGCGAGGACCTCCTCGCGGCGGCCTGCCGGGAGTTCCAGGAGGAGACCGGTATCCATCCGGTTGGGCCATTCCTTTCGCTCGGCAGCATCCGGCAGAAGGCCGGGAAACAGGTGCATGCCTGGGCGTGGGAGGGCGACGCGGATCCCGCCCGGATCACCAGCAACACCATGCAGACCGAGTGGCCCCGCGGGTCGGGGCGGGTGCTCACCTTCCCCGAAGTGGACCGCTGTGCCTGGTTCCAGCCTCAAGCTGCGCGACGCAAGATCAATCCCGCCCAGGTCGAATTTATCGACCGGCTGGAGCGGGCGCTGTCGGAGCCCGAGCCAGCCGCATGAGCTCAGTACGAAGTGAGGCCGCCAGCCGACCATTTCTCCCGGCATGCCCCGGCATATGCCTCCCATCGGCCCCGCTACCCGGAAGGGTTGTTCGACTACTTGGATACCCAGGTCCCCGGGCACAACCTGGCCTGGGACTGCGCGGCGGGAAGCGGACAGGCCACGCTACCGCTTGCCCGACGGTTCAATCGCGTCGTAGCTACCGATATCAGCGCCGCCATGCTCCAGCATGCCCCCCGCCATCCCGCCGTGGATTACAGAGTTGCCCCGGCGGAAGCCAGCGGCCTGGAAGACGCCTGCGTGGACCTCGTAACGGTGGCGCAGGCACTCCACTGGCTGGACAGCGGGACCTTTTACGCCGAAGCGACCCGGGTGCTCGTGTCTGGAGGCGTGCTGGCGGTGTGGACTTATGGGGAACAGCGTCTCGATGAGCCGGCACTCGACCACGCCGTCCGGAATTTCTACAGCAACATCGGGGGGCCCTACTGGCCGGCGGAACGACGGCACGTGGACTCGGGTTACCGAACGCTCTCCTTCCCATTCCCCGAGATCGAGCCTCCGCCGCTGATCATGCAGGAGAACTGGAGCCTGGCTCAGTTTCTCGGCTATGTGGGAACCTGGTCGGCCACTCAGCGGTTCTGCGAGGCGGTGGGCCACGATCCGGTGGGTGGGCTCCGGCAGGACCTGGAGCAGCATTGGGGCGATCCATCGGCCAGCCGGCGTATCCTCTGGCCGATATGCCTCCGCATAGGCTTCCGGCCAGCCTGATCGTGGTCCGGTCGTGACTGGGAGGGCGTTCGGTGTTACTTTGGACGAGTCCCTCAACCGAATAGTGGAATGAAGACCGTCGACGAGCTCGCGTCCGCAGGGCCCCTTCCGGCCGCTGCTGGGATCTCGGTTCTTGTGGTAGATGATGAGACCGCCGTCCGTCGCTTCGCCGCGCGAGTCCTCGAGCGAGAGGGCTACGCCGTGGTCGAGGCCAGGGATGGGATCGAAGCCCTGGAGGTCCTGAGCAACGGCGCCCTGGCGATCGAGGTGGTGGTGTCCGACATCGTCATGCCTCGGCTCAACGGCGTCGAGCTGATGCAGACACTCGCCGCGTCGCACCCCGACCTCCCCGTGATCCTCATGTCTGGCTATGCCACCGATGCCCTGGCCGAAATCGGGATTGCCGCGCCCTGCGCCATCATCCCCAAGCCGTTCCCCTCCGAGCGGCTCCTGGAAGAAGTGCGGCGTTGTAGCGGACAGCGGGATCGCACCTAGTACTTACCCTCGTCACAACTCCTCGCCAGCGGAATCGTCCAGCGTAGCATCCTCC
>JALYPB010000111.1 GCA_030856585.1 Gemmatimonadota bacterium
GAGTTGGGACGAGTGGATCGATCAGTATGGCCGGAGTCACCAACACCCGATCAACCGCTTCTGTCACACCCTGGGCATCCCGCTTATCGCCCTGTCGATTCCGCTGTTCCTGGCGGCTATCTGGGTAGACGGGTTGTGGGTGGTTGCCTTGGGGCTCTTCGGGGTTGGCTGGATCTTCCAGTTCGTCGGCCATGCGGTGGAGGGGAAGCCGCCCGAGTTCCTGCACGACTGGCGCTTCCTGTTGGTGGGTCTAAGGTGGTGGGTGGCGAAGTTACGAGGGCGTGCCTGAAGACTCCACGACGTAGGCTTCCATGGCGAAGTACTCCGCCAGTCCCAGCCGGTCGAGCTCCGCTGCCGTACCCTTGTTCCGCGCCTCCACCCGCTGCCAGAACTCCCGCTCGTCCGGTCCCGGAAACGGTGCGGTGTCCTTCTGAGACTGGTGTTTGAAGATCGCCTGGATCTTGAGCCGCAGCTCCTCCTGTGAGAGCGGTACCAGCCAGGTGGCCTCAGTGACGGGCCACTCCTGCCACGCCCCTCGATAGAGCCAGACTTCGGGCCGCTCGAGTCCACCGCCGACGGCCTGCTCGAGGGCCCGTTGCACCGCTTCCTTGCAGAGCCGGTGGGTCCCATGCGGGTCGGAGAGGTCGCCGGCAACGAAGACGAGCTCGGGACGGATCTCATCCAGCAGCGACCGGACGATGACCACGTCGTCCTCGCCGATCGGGTCTTTCCTGACCTTGCCGGTTCGGTAGAAGGGAAGGTCGAGGAAGCGGGCCGCTCGCTCATCGAGACCCAGGGTACGGATGCCGGCCACTGCCTCCGACTCCCGGATGATCCGTTTGGTGTCCTGCACCTCGGGAGTATCGACATCTCCCGCCTGCTTGCCGGCAAGAAACTGTTCGATCCGCGCACCCAGATCCCTGGCCCCCTCCTTCGACAGGCGCTGTTCCAGCGCCAGACGACGCATGAAATCCATGTGGCGCCGAACGTCATGGTCGAAGACGGCCAGGTTTCCACTGGTCATGTAGGCGACCGTGATGTCATTGCCGTTGACCGCCAGCTTGTGCAGGATACCGCCCATCGAAATGACGTCGTCATCGGGATGGGGGGAGAAGCACAGGATGCGTTTCCCCCGGGGCAGCTTCGAGCGCCCCCGGATTTTGGAGCCGAGCGCGTTGAACACCTCACCATTGAGTGCGCCGGGGGAGCCGTAACGGGACACCAGCGCGGAAAGCCGGTGCTCGGCGTAGTCCCGCTGAGTCAGCTTGAGAATGGCCTTGCCGCTCTGGTGGGAAAGCCACACGACCGCTCGGACCACCAGACTGCTGGTCCAGTCCACCGGGCCCAGAAGCCAGGGCGTGGCGACACGGGTGAGCGCCGCGGCGGCAGGCCCATCCAGGTAGAACGTGGTGTCGGGATGTTGCTGGAGGAACGTGGCGGCTACTTCGTGGTCGACCTCGCCCTCGACGGCTCGCCGAACGATGTCGGACTTATGCTCCCCGGTGGCGAGCATCAGGATTTCACGGGCGTCGAAGATGGTAGCGACGCCCATCGTCATCGCCTCCCGTGGCACGTTCTCTTCGCCGAAGAAGTCCGCCGCGGTGTCTTTCCGGGTTACCAGATCCAGGGTCACCACCCGCGTCCGGCTCTCGGCGCCCGACCCCGGCTCGTTGAACCCGATATGGCCGGTGCGCCCGATTCCCAGGAGCTGGAGGTCGATCCCGCCGACCGCGGCAATCGCGTCCTCATAGCGCCGGCACTCGGCCTCGACTTCGTCCCGCCGCACGTCACCGCGAGGGATGTGCACGCTGCCCGCCGGGATATCCAGCTGGGAAAACAGATTCTCCCACATGAACCGATGGTAGGAATGGATGCTCCCCGGATCCATCGGGTAGTACTCGTCCAGATTAAAGGTGATGACGTCTGCGAAGCTGAGCCCTTCATCCCGGTGCATACGAATCAGCTCCCGGTACACCCCGATAGGGGTCGAGCCGGTGGCCAGGCCGAGCACCGGTCGCGTTCCGGCAGCGCGGCGCTCCTGGATCACCTGGGCTATCCGGCGCGCCACCAGGCAGCCGATCTGGTCGTGGTCGTCCACGATGACCGTACGGATGCGTTCCTGGCCCTGGCTGGTAGTCGGAGGAGCTGGTTTCATCTCTCAGAGTATCGGATCGCGGGCCCGCCCCCTACACGGGCTACAGTGCTCGTGCCCTCCTTCGCCCTTAAGGGTAGCTGCGGCGACGGAACGAACGTAGAATGGAGCGGCTCCCCGGCTGCCTGGAGCTCGGGCGACCACGACCTGCGAGGACAAGTGGACAAGGAACCGGCGCTGCACACGGCCGAAGATGCTTCGCCCCGGGAGCTGTGGGGGGCCAGTTGGAGGCTGTTTATCACCCTGGCCGCCCTTGGGCTTCTCGTGGTGCCACTCATCCGGGAGCTTCCGCTGGGACAGAGCACCCGAACCGGCCTGCTGGCCTGGCTCCTCGTGGGGCTCGCCTTGTACTGGTTGTACGCGGGCATGGGGTACCGGCCGTTGTTGCTGCTTCAGTTGATGCTCTTCTCAGCCGCGGCAGCCCTGCTCAGCACCAAGCTGCTCCTCGTGGTGATCGACATCAACCGGCTCACCGTGCTGCGCTACGTGGCTCGTGGTCTGATCCTGGTGGGCGCGGGATGTGCTACCGCCAATCTTGGAGCCATGCTGATCACTCTGTGGCGCCGCTCCCGGGGCGGCCCGGCCCTACCCGGCAGCCAGCGCCGGCTTTGAGCCATCGAGGCACATTATGACAAGGGTGCTGCTCGCGGGCCTGCACCTCGTCGGTCTCGGAATCGGGCTGGGTGCCGTCTGGGCCCGCGGGAGGGCGCTGGCTTTCCGTCTCGACGGCGCCGGCCTTCGTTCCGTTTTCCTGGCCGACAACCTGTGGGCGCTGGCGGCCGCGCTGTGGCTCGGCACCGGACTGTGGCGCCTTCTCGCCGGGATTGAAAAGAACACCAGCTACTACTTCCACAACCACGCATTCCTGGGCAAGATGGCATTCTTTGCCATCATTCTCGCGCTGGAAATCTGGCCCATGATCACGCTGATCGGGTGGCGCCGGCGAGCGGCGCGAGGTGAGCAGCCGGATACCCGGACAGCTCCGCTCCTTGCCCGCATCAGCTATGCACAGGCCGGAATAGTCATCGTCATGACCTTCCTCGCCGCGGCTATGGCGCGCGGATACGGTATCTCCTCACGGTCGCACTAGCCCACTCTATAGGAGGCGGCATGGCGCAGCTGAACTCGACCCGTGTCATCGTCGGAGGTCTCGCCGCCGGACTGGTCATGAACGTCATCGATGCGGCCACCAATGGCTTCCTGCTCGGCGCGCGGTGGGAGGTCGAGACCAGAGCCCTCAATCCGGGGCTTCTCGACAAGGCGGCATCAGGCACGCTCGGATGGGTCATCGTGGATTTCATCCTCGGGATCCTCACAGTCTGGACCTACGCGGCCATCCGGCCCAGGCTCGGACCGGGCCCGCGCACAGCATTCAAGGCTGGATTCGTCATCTGGCTCGCGAGCCATGCGGCGTACGCCTCGTACGCATTCATGGGGTACTACTCGTGGTCGCTGGTGGGGGCGAGCAGTGCAGGCGGGCTGGTGGCGGCGCTCGCGGGTGCGTATGTCGGCGCGCGTCTCTACCGGGAGGCGGCATAAGGGCCTTGCCCCGCTGGTGCCACAGGGATTCTTTACGCCCACGGGAACCGGGACGCATCACGGCGACGGAGGGCTGATGGCGGAGCCAAGCTTTCTCGAGCAGGTAGCCGCTCTGAACGGCACGCTCACCGAAGTCGAACAACGCCTGGCCCGAGGCCAGACCCCGGTCCAGGAGCTGGAAGACTTCAAAAGCGCGCTTGACGACGTGCGGCTTCGCCTCTGGGGCCTGCTGAGCGCCGCGGGCGGGGACGACTACAAGGGTTTTCAGGAGCGGTTCCGGATTCGCAGGGCTACGGAGATGAGCCGCGGGCTGGGTGGAGACCTGCGGACCGGTGCCATCAGTGGTCGGCACCGTGAGCTGGCCGGCCTCAGGGAGGCGGCGAACGAGCTCGCTCAGAGCATCGAGCAGGCACAGCGGCCGTCTTTCTAGCCACCGGGAATAATTCTGGAGGTGTGATGTCCAAGCGTGAAGATCAGCGGATAGCTGCGTTGGCCAAGAAGAACGCCGAGAAAGTGGTGCCCCCCAAGGCCGATCGCGCGCTGAAGTTCGACTCCACCCTGCGGCAGAAACCCACTGAAGAAGATGCCGAGACCAAGCGCCTGTTCAAGGACATGAAGCGCCGGGAGTTCTGAGCAGCGGCATGGCCGACCCACGGCCCCCGCGGCGGGTTGCGGCGCTTCTCATCTCTCTCCTCCTCCTCGGCGGAGCACTCCTACTCATCGGTCTCGCGGTCCGAAATTTCGCCCCTCTCACCCGGAAGTTGCTGCCGGGCCGGGGCGAAACGACGGTTACCCATGGTGTCGTGGTGGAGCGGATACGGGCGGTGGCGCAGCTCGTCACCAGCGAAACCACGGTTCGCGATGTCGTGGTCTACGAGAATCGGCGTCTCGGCTCCACCAAGCGATCTCTCGTCGTGGTCACCGGCAAAGTGATGGCCGGCATCGACCTCGATGCCGGAACCCAGGTGGATGTAGATGAGCGGGCGCGCCGGGTTCACGTGGTGCTTCCACCGGCGAAGGTGCTCGGGGTGGAGGTAACCCAGATGCGGACGTACGACGAGCGCAACGGGTTGTGGAATCCATTCCGTCCCGCCGACCGGGACACGATCTACTTCCTGGCCCGGCAACAGCTGGTCAGCGCCGCTGGGGAGCTCGGGGTCGCCGCGCACGCGGAAGAAAGTGCCCGCCGTCTGCTCGGGGCGTTGATCCACGCCGACGGCTACACCGTAGATGTCACCTTTGGTGCGGGGGCAGGGCCGGCAGTGCGGCGCGAAACCGACTGACGCCAGCCACCCGCACGACGATAGAGGATTTAGTGCCATTCAGCAGCCTGAAGCTTCACCCCGACCTCCTGAAGGGCATCAAGGAGCTCGGCTTTACCCGGCCCACCCCCATTCAGGAAGCCGCGATCCCTCCGGCCCTCGGCGGCCGGGACGTGCTCGCCTGCGCAATGACCGGCAGCGGCAAGACTGCCGCGTTTCTTCTACCTATTCTGCACAAGTTGATCAGCCGGCCTCGAGGCGTTACCCGGGCGCTGGTGCTCACGCCCACGCGCGAGCTCGCCGCCCAGATTGTGGAGGACCTTAACGACCTCGCCGTGCACACTCCGATCACCGGTGCCGCCATTTTCGGTGGTGTCGGGATGGGCCCGCAGGAGCACGCCTTCCGCAGCGGCGTGGACGTGCTGGTTGCCACTCCCGGACGGCTGCTGGATCACTTCCGGATGCCCTACGCCAAGCTGGCCGGAGTCGAACATCTGGTGCTGGATGAGGCCGACCGCATGCTGGATATGGGCTTCCTCCCCGACATCAGGCGGGTGCTGCGCCACCTCCCACAAAAGCGGCAGACACTGTTCTTCAGCGCCACCATGCCGGCCCCGATCCTCACGCTCACCCGCGAGATGCTGCACAATCCCGAGTCGATCCAGCTCGACCGGAAGCCTGCGCCGGCGGTGGGAATCACCCAGGCAGTCTACCCCGTGCCCCAGGAGCTCAAGTCCGCGCTGCTCGTCGCCTTGCTCCAGCGGGGCGAGATGCGGGAGGCGCTGGTTTTCACCCGGACCAAACACCGGGCGAACCGGCTGGCCGACTATCTGGCGCGCCATGGCATCAAGGCGGAGCGGATTCATGGCAACCGATCCCAGAGCCAGCGGACCGAGGCGCTGGCCGGGTTCAAGAGCGGGAAGTACCGGGTACTGGTAGCCACCGATATCGCCGCGCGGGGCATCGACGTCGAGGCCCTCGGCCACGTAGTGAACTTCGACGTGCCCAAGGCGGCCGAGGATTACATTCACCGGGTCGGCCGGACCGCTCGCGCCGAGCTGACTGGCGACGCATTTACGCTGGTATCGCCCGATGAGGAGGCCGAGCTTCGGGGCATCGAGCGGGTAGTGGGGAAGCGACTCCCGAGAATCACGGTTCCGGACTTCGACTACACCGCCAGGCCGGAAGCGCGGTTTGAAGTGCCGCTGGCCGAACGGATAGCCGCCATCCGGGCAAAGAAGGCAGACGATCGGGCCCGGTCCAAGGCAAAGGAGGCACGCAAAGCCGCGCATGGTAGCCGGCCCCCTGAGCGCTCGCCATCCGCCCGACCTGGCCAGCGAGGTGGCCGGGGGCGGCCGAGGAATGGGGGCTCACCTCGTTGAGGACCAGGGAACAATGGATCAGGTGACGATCAACTATGAGGGAAAGCAAGTCACTGCTTCCCTGAGCGAGGGCCAGACCACGTCTGGCCAGGTGCTGCCGGGCGGCAGGGCTCCTGAGTGGCACATAACCATTGCCGGCACCGCTTTGACGAAGTTTCCGGCCACTGCCACAGACACCGAGGAACAGGTGCGGGAGCGCGTGCTTCGCTGGCTGCGGGACCATCCCGAAATGCTCGATCGCGATCAGATCGTGCTCGGAGGAGGGTGACCGCGATTAGATTACGGTCAGCGGGTCGTGGTCCGCTCCAAAACATATTCCAAGCGAGTCCTCTGTGAGCACGCATAAAGTCGAGCAGCGCCGCCTCAGTCATCGCGGCCGGGAATTTCACTTCGTCTCCTACGACGCCCAGATAGCCAACGAGCGCCGCGGGGTCGAAGCGGTTCCCCCCATGTGGTATCTAATGAACGAGGGCAAGCGCCGGCCCGTGCTTCCACATGTCCCCGGGCAGGAGTTGGTGGAGCTCGACGATGCGCTGCTTCGATGGGTAGATGAGCAGGTCTTCGGAGCCAAGGCCCCCCTTCTCCAGCGCCAGCGGAAGTAAAAGTG
>JALYPB010000016.1 GCA_030856585.1 Gemmatimonadota bacterium
TGCACGAGGCGGCGCTGGGACGCTACCTCGTGACCGGCACCCGGCACGTCAATTGGACCGCCGTCGAGCTGCCGGGCCTGCACCGTGACGGGCACGAGGTGCCGGTCGAGGTCTCCTTCGGAGAATCGAAGGGCCTCGGTGGACACACCTTCACCGCCATCCTCCGGGATATCAGCGACCGCAAGGCGGCCGAGGCGGCGCTGCGGCGGACCGAGCAACAGCTGCTCCAGGCCCAGAAGATGGAAGCGGTGGGACGGCTGGCCGGCGGAATCGCCCACGACTTCAACAACCTGCTGACCGTGGTGACCGGGGTGGTCCACTACCTCCTGGACCGCCATCCCGACAGGACTCCCGACCACGCCGATCTCCTCACCATCAAGGACGCGAGCGAGCGCGCCACCGCGCTCACCACTCAGCTGCTCGCGTTCAGCCGCCAGCAGGTGCTCCAGCCGGTCGAGATCGACATCAACCACGTGGTGCGGCGGACGGAGGCGATGTTACGCCGCCTGCTCGGCGCGCGCATCACCATCGCCCTCAGCCTGGACCAGGGAATCGGGGTGGTGAAGGCAGATCGCACCCAGTTGCAGCAGGTGCTCTTGAACTTGGCCCTCAATGCGCGCGACGCCATGCCGGAAGGCGGAACGCTCCGGTTCGAGACCAGCAACGTCACCGTCAATGGCGATTACGCCAGCACTCATCTGGGCCTCGAGCCGGGCCCGTATGTCATGCTCGCCGTGACCGACACGGGGCACGGCATGGACGCCCTCACCAAGGCGCAGATCTTCGAGCCCTTTTTCACCACCAAGGAGGAGGGGAAGGGGACGGGTCTGGGCCTGGCCACCGTATACGGCATCGTGAAGCAGTCGGGTGGCAGCATCTATGTGTACTCCGAGCAAGGGCACGGGACCACGTTCAAAGTGTACCTGCCGTGTGTTCTCGGGCTCTGCGCCGCACCGGAGGAGGGGGAGGATGACGGGGCCGGGGGCGTGGCTCGGCGGGGCGAGGTGGTGTTGCTGGCCGAGGACCGGGACGACGTGAGGCGGTTCACGGCGCGGGTGCTGCGGGAGTGTGGTTATGAGGTCATCGAGGCCGAGAGCGGCGACGCCGCGCTGGCCCTGGCGGGCGCCCGGGCCGGTCCGATCCACGCCCTGCTCACCGACGCGGTCATGCCGGGCATGAGCGGCAGGGTCCTGGCCGAGCGGCTCCGGGCGGTCCGGCCACACACCCGGGTCATTTTCATGTCAGGCTATACCGACGACGCGGTGCTGGAGCGCAACATGGTCGACTCCGGCGTCGCTTTCATTCAGAAGCCGTTCACCCCGGCGGGCCTGGCGGCGGCAGTGAGGAGCGCACTGGATGAGGGGCGGGCGGGCATGGATTCGAGCGCCGCGGGGTGATGAAAGGCGGGAAGGCGGAAAGGCGGTAGCTTTAATGCTAGTCATCGCGAGCGGCCGGAGGCCGCGTGGCGATCCGGCGGGCTCCGCTAGCCAATAGCCAACAGTCTTCCACTCATCAGCGGTTCGGGCGTCCCCTCCGCCTTACCGCCGTACCGCCGTACCGCCTACAGCCCCCGCTCATATCGCGCCAGCAGCGGGCGGGCGCTGGTGCCATGGATGAGGATGCTGAGGGCAACGACAGAGATAGTCAGACCGGCGAGCTCTTCCGCCGCCGAGCCGCGCAGCCCGTGGGTCAGCGCATAGCTCAGATAGTACAGGCTGCCGATACCCCGGATTCCGAACCACCCCATCAACCAGCGCTGCGCGTTCGTGGTCGGAGTGCCCGCCAGGATTATCCGCGTGGCCAGTGGCCGGATGACGAAGAACAGTAGCAGCGCCAGCGGCAGCGCGCGCGGGTCCCACTGTGAGGCGAGCAGGACACCGACCAGCACCACCAGCAGGATTTCGAGCAGGCGCTCAGCGGTGTCGCCGAAGGAGATGGTCTCCGCTACCAGCACCCCCGCTGCCACCGCCGGCTCCTTCAGCTCTTCCGCTTCGACGCTGGCACCCACCAGCTCTTCCGCGGGCGGATGCGGCACCGGGGTTTCCGGCGATCCGTTCTCCTGCCGGCCCGGTTTCTTCGGCACGTCCGGGTGCGGCGTCATCTGGGTGACGTGCATCTCGGCGCGCCGGAGGCCGACGCCGGCGGCAAAGGTCGCCAGGAACCCCCAGGCGCCGATGAATTCGGCGCTGGCGTAAGAGAGCGCGATGAGGGCCACGGCCAGGAAGTCGGTCGGAGCGCCGGTGTCCTGGTGGCGACTCCGGAGCCAGATGGCCAGGCGTCCCACCCCCCGGCCCAGCGCGAAGCCCAGCAGGAGGCCGGCGGGCACGGCCCACAGCAACCGGTGCAGCGCCCACCCCGTGATCCAGCCTCCGGCTCCGCCATGCTCCGCCCAGAGCAGCGCAAAGATCACGAAGGGAAAGGCCATTCCATCGTTCAGCCCGGCCTCTCCCGACAGGCCGTAGCGCACCCGATCGTGGTCGGCGGCTCGGCTCACTTTGACGGTGCCGGCGAGGACCGGGTCGGTGGGGGCCAGCATCGCGCCCAGCAGCAGGGCCGACGCCACGTCCATCCCGAGCACCAGCCTGGCGCAGAGCGCCACACCGGCGATACTCGCGAGCATGATTGGCCCGCCCAGGCGGCGAGCTGCGACCCAGGCCGGGTCTCGCAGCGGCAACCGCAGCTTCAGCCCGCCCACGAACAGGGCGACGATCACCGCCACTTCGGTCAGCCGCTCGAACCACTGGATCTGCTCGCCGAGGTCGATCCGGATCAAGCCGAAACCCAGCGGACCGATGGCCAGGCCCAGAGCCAGGTAAATGGCCGAGGTCGAGATCGGGAGGTTGCGGAGGTAGGCGGACGACAGCGC
>JALYPB010000070.1 GCA_030856585.1 Gemmatimonadota bacterium
ACCCAACCCGACATTTGTCGTCATGACGCGCACCCGGCCGTGGCATGGTCGGTGCAAATAGGCCCCCAGATGATCTGTGGGACTGTCATTTCGCCCCGTGAGTGGGGCTTGTAAGGAGTACCCTGAATGGCTGAACGATTGACCTTGCCTGTCCTCCCCCTGAGGGAGGTTGTTCTCTTCCCCGGTGTCACCGCCCCGATCGGTGCCGGCCGGCCAGCAACGCTGCGGGCCATCGAGGCGGCACTGGCGGGTCCTGAGCGCCTGGTCTTCGCGGTTTCGCAACGGCAGAACGTCGAGAGCGTAAACTCGGAGGTGCTGTATACCATCGGGACCATCGCCCGCATCGGACAGCTTCAGCGCGGGCTTTCCGGCATGCAGCTGCTGCTCCATGGTGAGCGGCGAGGCATCGCCATCCACTATACCGACAAAGAGGGCTATCTCCAGGCCGTCGTCCGCGAGGCCGAAGAGATGCTTCCTCTCAATACCGAGGACCCGGCCTTCGTGGCGCTGCACCGGGAGGCTCGGGCCCGCGCGGCCGAGCTGGGCCAGAAATCCGGTCTGCCGGACGAAGTGGTTCAGCAGGTCCTCGCGGGAGTGAACGAGGCCGGCAAGTTCGCCGATCTCGTGGCCGGATACATCGACATCGCTCCCGCCCAGCGGCAGGTGCTGCTCGAGACCCTGGGTGTCGAGGAGCGGCTCCGGCGCGTGCTGGTACATGTACAGCGCCAGATCGGCGTCGTCGACGCGCAGGAGGACATCAAGTCTCAGGTCCAGGAAGAGCTGGGTGAGCGGCAGCGGGAAATGTTCCTCCGCGAGCAGATGAAGACCATCCAGCGTGAGCTGGGCGAAGGGGACGAGCGGGACGACCTCCAGGAGCTAAGGGAGACCCTGGCGGCACTCGACCTGCCCCCGGAGGCGCGGAAAGAAGTGGACCGCGAATTCGGCCGCCTCACCCGTATCGGGCGTGAGTCGATGGAATCGCAGGTGATTCGTACCTTCCTCGAGAACGTTGCCGAGCTACCGTGGAACGAGCGGAGCAGGGAGCATCTGGAGCTGCCTCAGGCGCAGACCATCCTCGATGAGGATCACTACGCGCTGGGTGACGTCAAGGACCGGGTGCTGGAGTTCCTGGCCGTGCGTCAGCTTCGGCTGCAGCAGGAGGAAGAGGAACGGCGGAAGGAAGGAACGGCCGAAGGAGCCGGCGGTGTAGCCGCCGATGGCAGCGCGCACCAGAGCGACCACAAGGCGGAGGAGGTGGCGGCCGGCGAGTCTACCGATGTGCCCCAGGCCACCGCAACCGTTCCAGCTCCCAACGCGCCGATCAAGGGCAACGAGGACGACCGCATCGCCAAGGGTCCGATCCTGCTCTTCGTGGGCCCTCCGGGTGTCGGTAAGACGTCGGTTGCCAAGTCCATCGCCCGCGCGATGGGCCGCAAGTACGTCCGCATCTCGCTGGGCGGTGCGCGCGATGAGGCAGACATTCGCGGCCATCGCCGCACCTACGTCGGGGCCATGCCCGGGCGCATTATCCAGGGCATGAAGCAGGCAGGGACCAGGAACCCGGTCTTCCTGCTGGATGAGGTGGACAAGCTTGGGGTCTCTTTTCAGGGCGACCCGGCCAGCGCGTTGCTGGAAGTGCTCGACCCGGCCCAGAACGACAGCTTCGTGGACCACTACCTCGGCATGCCGTTCGACCTGAGCGAGGTGTTGTTCATCGCTACGGCGAACTTCATTCAGAACATTCCGGGCCCGTTGCTGGACCGGATGGAAGTGGTGGAGTTTGCCGGCTACACCGAGCGGGAGAAGCAGGAGATCGCCAGGAAATATCTCATCCCACGCCAGTTCATCGAGAATGGGGTGAGTACCGAGCAGCTTACCATCAGCGATGAAGCGCTGTCGGAAGTGATTACCAGCTACACCCGCGAGTCGGGGGTGCGGCAGCTGGAGCGGGAGATCGGAAGGCTGGCCCGGAAGGTGGCCCGTAAGATCGCTGCCAGGGAGGTCGAGAACATCGCGATCGACCGTGAAATGGTGGACGATCTCCTGGGACGCCCCAAGGTGCACCCCGAGAAGATGGCTCGGGAGGACGAGGTCGGCGTTGCCACCGGGATGTACTATACGCCTACCGGTGGAGACATCATGTTCGTCGAGGCTTCTACCATGCGCGGCAAGGGCGAGCTGGTCCTGACCGGGCAGCTCGGCGACGTCATGAAGGAGTCCGCCCGGGCAGCATGGACCTACGCCCGTTCACACGCGGCGGCGCTCCAGATCGCGGATGAGATGTTCGACCGTGACATCCATATCCACGTTCCGGCGGGCGCGATCCCGAAGGACGGTCCATCGGCCGGCGTGACTATGGCGTCGGCGGTGGTGTCGGCGCTGTCAGGACGAGCCGTCCGGCACGACATTGCGATGACCGGAGAGATTACCCTCCGTGGCCGGGTCCTGCCTATTGGTGGGGTGAAGGAGAAGGTTCTCGGTGCTGTCCGCGCCGGAATCTCCAAGATCATTCTGCCGAAGGAGAACGAGCCCGATCTCGAGGACTTGCCCAAGGAAGTGCGGGACAAGATCGAAGTCTTCGTGGTCCAGGAGCTGGGCGAGGTACTGGCCCTCACCCTCCGGGGCGCCACGTTCCGGGAGGGACGACTTCTCTTCGGTGATGAGAAGAACCCGCGGGATGTCATTCCGCTGTCGAGTGGGTTCAGGCACTAGTCGGCGGGTCAGCGGGTCAGCGGGTCATCGGGACAGGCAGACAGGGGGACAGCCGGAGTAACAGAAGACCCTCGGAGACAGTT
>JALYPB010000082.1 GCA_030856585.1 Gemmatimonadota bacterium
CTCCGAGGCCGAGCCGGCCCAGGGCATGTAGGTCACTCCAGCCGCTGCAGATCAGGTCGCTCGGCGAATCCACCGGGCGACCTTTTCGCGTTCGCCCTTCAGCGCTGGTTTCCGGCGGCCCTCCTAGGCGGTAACTTTCAGTCATGCCAAGCACAGCTGCTCCGGTTCTCACCGTCCGCGTCCTTCTCTTCGCGAGCTACGCGGACGCGCTGGGTCTCGACTCGGTCGAGCTCAGCCTGAGCACCCCGGCGACTGTCGCAGACGTGCTCGAGCGCCTGCGCGACCTGCCCGGCGGAGACCGGCTACCCCCCAAGCCGCTCTGCGCACTCAACCTCACCCACGTCAGATCCGATGCACCCCTGTCCCGAGGGGATGAGTTGGCCATTCTGCCGCCGCTCGCCGGAGGGTGACCGTGTACCTGACTGAGGCTGCCCTCGATCTTGGTGAACTCCTGCGAGCGGTTCAGTCTCCGGAGCACGGAGGCATCGCCTGTTTTCTGGGCACCGTCCGCAATCATCACGGCGGCCGTGAGGTGCTCCGGCTGGAGTACTCTGCCTATGGACCGATGGTTGAAGCCGAGTGCGCCCGCATTGTTGCGGAGGCGGAGGCACGCTGGCAAGTAGCGGTCGCCCTGCGCCACCGGATAGGCCGCTTGGAGATCGGCGATACCGCGGTGGCCGTGGTAGCCGCGTCGGCCCACCGGGACGAGGCCTTCGTAGCCTGCCGCCACGTCATCGAGGAGCTGAAGCGTCGAGTGCCGATCTGGAAGCGGGAAGTTTTTGCGGACGGAACCGTCGAGTGGGTAGGCAGCGGGGCAGCGGGACAGTGAGTTCCATGTCACTGGCGCGCTCGGAGGAACATCTCGATGACGGCCACCGGTGAGCTGTCCCGCCGTCCCGCTGACCCGCTGTCGGACCAATTGGGTCGCCCGCTCCGGAGCCTCCGCGTCTCCGTAACCGATCGCTGCAACATGCGGTGCCGCTACTGCATGCCCGAGGAAGACTATCTCTGGCTACCCCGGGCCTCGATTCTTTCCTTCGAGGAGATCGATCGACTGGTAGGTATCTTTGCCGGCCTCGGCGTGCACAAAGTGCGCTTGACCGGCGGAGAGCCGCTGTTGCGGCACGATCTATCCAAGCTGGTCGCCCTGCTGCGGGGCCACTCTTCACTCAGCGACCTCGCCCTCACCACCAATGGCATTCTGCTGGCTCGCCACGCGGCCGAGCTTCGGGCGGCCGGGCTGGACCGGGTGACGGTAAGCCTGGATACGCTGAAGCCGAGCCGCATGCTGGCGTTCGCCCGGAGTGCCCGGCACGGGGACATCCTCGAGGGCATCGCCGCAGCGCGCCGAGCCGGATTCAACGTCAAGCTTAATTCGGTGGTCATCCGGGGGTACAACGACGATGAGCTGGGCGACCTGGTCGAGTACGGGCAGACGGCCGGTGTTGAGGTGCGCTTCATCGAGTACATGGATGTGGGCGGCGCTACCGGGTGGTCGATGGACCAGGTGGTGAGCCGGCAGGAGATTCTGGAGCGACTGGCCGAGCGCTTTGGCGCGATTGAGCCGGTGGGGCAGACCGATTGGGCCCCGGCTGAGCGCTTTACCCTGCCGGATGGAACGACGATGGGTGTCATCGCCTCGACGACCGCACCCTTCTGCCGCACCTGCGACCGCGGGCGGCTCACCGCCGACGGGACCTGGCTGCTTTGCCTTTACGGGGAAACCGGCCTCGATCTGCGGGAGATCCTGCGGCTCGGCCATACCGACGAGGAGATCGTCGCCCGGATCGCGGAGACCTGGACTGCCCGGGCTGATCGTGGTGCCGAGGTCCGGGCGACGGATCCTGGTCGAGGCATCCTGCACCAGCTGGAGTCGCTCCGGGCCGATCCGCGCCGCGAGATGCACACGCGGGGCGGATGATGGCGCTGAATATCGCGCTGATCCAGCCCCAGATTCCTCCCAACACCGGCAGCATCGCCCGCCTGTGCGTCGCGACCGACACGCCACTCCATCTGGTTGAGCCCCTCGGCTTCTCTATCGCAGATGCCGAAGTGCGACGCGCCGGCCTGGATTACTGGGACCGACTGGATCTGTGGGTTCATCCCGACTGGTTTGCGTTTCGGGACGCCATGAACCGCGGCCGCTGCCTCTACTTCTCGGCCAAGGCGACGGAGAGCTATCTCAACGCTCCCTATCGCTCGAACTCCTGCCTGGTATTCGGGAGTGAGACCGAGGGAATGCCTCTGCGGATCCTGGAGAAGCACCCGGACCAGTGCTTCACCATTCCAATGACGGGTCCGGTACGAAGTCTGAATCTGGCAAACGCCGTGAGCATTGTACTCTACGAGGCCCTCCGACAGACGGGTTGGGAGTCGGCAGCCGGGAGTCAGGAATCGGGGAGTTCATCGGGCGACTTACTCCAGACTCCAGACTCCTGACTCCCGACTATATTGCGGCGGCACGAGCCGATACACCTCAATCCAAACCTGAATCGTCGAGTGCACCTGCATGCTGGCTAAAGTGGCAGTTGTCGGGGCGGGCAATGTAGGAGCCACCGCCGCTCAGCGGCTGGCCGAGAAGAATCTCGCCCGGACCGTGGTGATGGTGGATGTCGTGGACGGCGTGCCCCAGGGCAAAGGACTCGATCAGTGGCAGTCGGGACCCATCGAGGGATTCGACACCAGAATCATCGGTAGTAACAACTACGATGAGGCAGCAGGGGCGGAGGTGTTTGTGGTGACGGCCGGCATTGCCCGAAAGCCGGGGATGAGCCGCGACGACCTGGTCAAGACCAACGCCGGTATCGTGCGCTCGGTGGCAGAACAGATCGCCCGGGTGGCCCCCAAGTCGATCATCGTGGTCGTTTCCAATCCGCTCGACGTCATGTGCTATGTCGCGATGAAGGCCAGCCGGTTCCCTCGCGAGCGGGTCCTCGGTATGGCCGGAGTGCTCGACACCGCCCGTTACCGCATGTTCCTGGCCGAGGCACTGGAGGTGTCGGTCGAGGACATCCAGGCCATGGTGCTGGGCGGGCACGGTGACACGATGGTTCCGCTGGTCTCCTACACCACCGTGTCGGGGATTCCGGTCTCCCAGCTCATCGACAAGGCCAAGCTCGACGAGATCGTCACCCGCACCCGCAACGGGGGCGCGGAGATCGTGGCGTTCCTCAAGACCGGCTCAGCCTACTACGCTCCCAGCGCCGCCGCGGTACAGATGGTCGAGGCGATCGCGCTGGACAAGAAGCGGATCCTGCCATGTTCGGCCTGGCTCCAGGGAGAGTTCGGGTTGAAGGATGTATTCTGCGGTGTACCCTGCAAGGTCGGCCGGAGGGGACTGGAGCGGGTCATCGAGGTGGCCCTGACCGCTCCCGAGCGGGAGGAGCTGCACAAATCGGCGGAGGCGGTTCGTTCGACGCAGGCCGTCGTGGACGCTTAACCGGAGACAGCGCATGAATCGTCTTCGGCTTCTCTGGTCTTCGTCCACCGGCAAGAAGGTGATCATGGCGGTTACCGGCCTGGTCTGGGTGGCGTACCTGGTCACCCATATGGTTGCTAACCTGCTGGTGTTCCAGGGGCCGGGAAAGATCAACGCGTACAGCACGTTTCTTCACGGCACCGGGGGCGCCCTGTGGGCCCCGCGCCTGGTGCTACTTGCCGCGCTGGTGCTCCACGTGATGGCCGCCGTCCAGCTGGCCGCGCGGAAACACGAGGCGCGCCCGGTCGGGTACGCCGGAGGATACCAGCCGCAGGTCTCCACCATGGCTGCCCGCACGATCCGGTGGGGTGGCGCGCTGATCCTGGTGTTCCTGGTCTACCATATCCTGCACTTCACCGTGGGCACCGCGCACCCGAACTTTGTCGAGGGCAATCCCTACCAGAACGTCGCGAGCGGTTTCCAGAACATCTTTGTCGTCGTCGGCTACCTCGTCGTCATGGCCTTGGTCGGCCTTCACCTCTATCACGGGCTGTGGAGCAGCGGCCGCAGTCTGGGCATGAGTCCGCCGTCTCCCAACCCGCTCCGGCGTAGCCTGGCGCTGATGCTGGCGCTGCTCATCTGGCTGGGCTTCTCCCTGATCCCCATTGCGGTGTACGCCGGGATGGTACGATGATCGTGCTCGACCCCAGGGTGCCCTCCGGGCCCATCGAGAAGAAGTGGGACCAGCATCGCTTCGAGATGAAGCTGGTAAATCCGGCGAACAAGCGGAAATACACCGTCCTGATCGTGGGCAGCGGGCTGGCGGGCGCATCGGCGGCCGCCACGCTCAGCGAGCTGGGCTATAACGTGAAGTGCTTCTGCTTCCACGACTCGCCCCGGCGGGCGCACAGCATCGCGGCGCAGGGCGGCATCAACGCGGCCAAGAATTACCGGAACGATGGTGACAGCATCCAGCGGCTGTTCTACGACACGGTCAAGGGCGGCGACTTCCGGTCCCGCGAGGCCAACGTATACCGCCTTGCCCAGATCAGCGTCGAGATCATCGACCAGTGTGTAGCGCAGGGCGTGCCG
>JALYPB010000121.1 GCA_030856585.1 Gemmatimonadota bacterium
CAGTTCAGCCATCTCGACGTGGGGGCGTTGCCCCTGCATGTGCCGCACCAGCCGGGCGGTCGTATCGCGAAGGGACGCCCGCGGCACCACATCGTCCACCTGGCCGTGCTCCAGCAAAAATTCGGCGGTCTGAAATCCGTCCGGAAGATCCTGGCCGATGGTCTGCTTGATCACCCGTTGTCCCGCGAAGCCGATTACGGCCCCCGGCTCGGCGAGCACAACGTCCCCCTGCATCGCGAAAGACGCGGAAACGCCGCCGGTCGTCGGGTCGGTCAGGATGGAGATATAGGGAATACAGTCCCGATACAGCTGAGCGATGGCGGCGGAGGTCTTGGCCATCTGCATCAGCGATAGCACGCCTTCCTGCATGCGGGCCCCGCCCGAGGTCGAGACGATGACGAGCGGAATCTTCTTCTCCACCGAGCGCCGCGCCAGCCGGGCGATCTTCTCACCGACCACCGACCCCATCGAACCGCCCATGAAGGCGAAGTTCATCACGGCCAGGTTGAACAGCAGCCCATCGATTTTGGCGGTGCCGGTATACACTGCATCAGCCTCGCCGCCCTTCTGCCTGGCCACCTTCAGCCGGTCGGGATAGCTCTCGAACCCCAGCGGGTCAACGGACCGAAGTCCCCCATACAGCTCACGCCAGGTACCGGGATCCGTCAGGATCTCGATGTAATCTTCCGCCGAGATCCGCCGGTGCCAGCCACACTCGGGGCACACGTTGAGCGCCTTCTCGAACTTTTCTCGAATATCGATATGGCCACACTTGTCGCACTTCTCCCACGCGTCAGCCGGAATCTCCAGCCGCTCGCGCTGAGAAGTACGTGGTTTGCGTTCCTTCTTAAACCAGGCCATCACAGCCATAAGATACAGGTGGTGTAGAGGATAGGAGGGGCCGGATCAGTCGTTCGCAGCCCTGGAATCTCATGATTCCTCGGCTTCTTCGCTAGGCCCCTGGCTTCAAACCCTTATCAGGTATCGAGATAGCCCGACGACCTCGAGTCATATGCTACCCTTAGGGCCACCCCTAGACAGAGTGAGCAGATGATAAAGAAAGATCCGCCGTATGAAAATAGCGGAAGCGGAATACCAGTGATCGGCATGAGGTTCACCGTCATGCCAACGTTCTCGAACACGTGGGTGAAAAACAGACCAACGATACCAAAGACGGCCAGACTGCTGAACGGGTCGGTGGCCCTGCGCGCGATGCGAAGGAGGACCAGGAACAGCGTCAGGAACAGTGCCAGCGCCACCAGGACACCGAGAAAGCCTAGCTCCTCTCCCACCACCGAGAACACGAAGTCCGTGTGCTGTTCCGGCAGGAAGGCGAGGCGCTTCTGGGGACCCTCGGTGTAGCCGGTTCCAAACCAACCACCCGAGCCTATAGCTACCCGCGATTGAATGGCGTGGTAGCCGGCGGCACGGGGATCGGCCTCGGGATTGAGAAAGGTGAGCAGCCGGTTTTGCTGGTATGGGGCCAGCCGGGTCCACAGCGGCATGGCAATGGCACCCATCGCTACGTTAAGCGCCAGGAACGTGGTCCAGTCCCACACGTATGGGCGCCAGGCAATGAGGATCAACACGAATACGATGATCCACGCGCTCCAGGCCAGCGTATTGAATGCCAGGAACAGGCTGATTCCGGGTGAGGCCAGCAGGAATAGGAGCCGGGGACGCACGCCTGACCAGAACAGCATGGCGAAGAAGACTCCCACGAACACCAGGGCGCTGCCCAGGTCGGGCTGCTTGAGAACCAGGAGAAACGGCACCCCCACGATCAGCGCCGGACCGATCAAGTCCCAGAGGGAGCGAGGAGCTTCCTTCCTGCTGGAAAGAAACCGGGCCAGCATCAGCACCGTGGCCACCTTGGCGAGCTCCGAAGGCTGCCCAATCTGGTGTCCGCCGATGGAGAGCCAGCTGTGGCTGCTCTCAGCAGTACCGGCGCCGGTGCCGACCACCAGCACGATACCGAGCAGCAGGATGCTGAAGGCATACAGCGCGGGAGCCACCCACTCCAGAACGCGCAGCGAAATGTTGTAGACGATCCAGCAGGCGACGATTCCTACGCCGAACCAGACAATCTGGCGCTCCCACATATTGGCCGCGCGGGTAGGGACATCTGTCTGGCCGGCCGAGTAGAGCATGGCCAGGCCAAACAGCATCAGGGCCAGGCTCACGATGACCAGGTTCCGGTCGATGGCAGGTCCTCTCACTGGTTCCCCTCCGCTCGTCTTACCGAGTCCACCGCGGCGCGGGCAGCGGCAGAGTCGGGGTCCAGCTCCAGAGGCCTGGGCGCCGTATCTCTTGAGGTGAGCGATTCGTCCAGCAGCACCCCGAGCTTCACCGGGCCAATGGCGTCCGGCCCGAGGATGTAGCGCCGCAGTGTCCGGACCACGTATGGGGCTACCGTGGTGCCGTGCTCGGCGAACTCCATGATCCCACCCACCACCAGCTCAGGCTTGTCCGCCGGCGCAAAGCCGATAAACCACCCATGGTCATCGCCGTGCGGGTTCTGCGCGGTCCCGGTCTTACCCGCTACCGCGAGATCGGCACGGCGGCTCGCCGCGGCGGTGCCTCGTTCGACCACCGCGATGAGCGCGCTGCGCAGGGCGTCGAGCTCCTTGGTGGTGAGCCCAAGCGACCTGCCTTTGTCCGAGCTCGGGCGCACGATGTACGGAGTCAGCGCCACGCCCGGGCCCGCCAGACCCTGATAGAACTTGACCATGTTGACGAGCGTCTGGGTGTTCTCACCCTGGCCGATGGAGAAATTCAGGGTGGTGCCTGGCGGGCTCCAGTAGCGCGGTCCATACAGCCGGTCGAAGTAGGCCTTGGAGGAGGGCCAGATGGGGCTCAGCTCGTCTTCCAGGTCGATCCCGCTCTTGTCCCGGAATCCCATGAAAATGCCATCCTGGATGATGGCATCGAGCCCCAGCTGTAACCCAAGCTGGTAGAAGTAGACGTCGCAGCTCGCGGCCACAGCCCCGATGAGGTCGAGGGTGCCGTGACCCTCCTTTTTCCAGCAGCGGAACACCCGATTGCCCAGTCGCATTCCCCCGCGGCATGGCTCCGGCATCCTGGTGCTCAGCTTGATCAGACCGCGTTTCAGCGCCATGGCCGAGATCGCGAGCTTGAAGGGAGATGCCGGAGGGTAACGCGCCTGTATCACCCGGTTGAGTAGGGGCCGGGCGGGATCGTTGTTCAGCTTCCGCCATTCGGCCGAGGATATGCCCCCGACGAACTGGTTGGGATCGAACGTCGGGGCGGAGTAGAGCGCACGGACCTCTCCCTTGGGTGTCAGTGCGATCATGGCGCCACGGACGCCCGCCGGCCAGATGCTGTCGATGAATCGCTGCAGATCGAGGTCGATGGTGGTAGTAATGGGGTTTCCCGGCGTCGGCGGCAGCGAAGCCGAGGCGGCGCCTTCCCGGACCAGGCGGCCGCGGGCGTTCACCTCGATGTAGCGTACGCCTTCGTTGCCCCGCAGGGTGTCGTCGTACTCCCGCTCGAGCCCTGCTTTTCCCACGATGGAGCCGAGCACGGCTCCGGGGTACTTGTCGGCGCTCAGATCGGCCTCGGTCACCTCGGAGACGTACCCGGCCAGATGCCCAACCGACTTCCCGGCGGGGTAGAGCCGCTTGGGCTCCGCCTGGATGACCAGCCCCGGCAGCACCGACCGGTGCTCTTCCAGTTTGGCGATAATCTCGAAGGACGCGTCGCCGAAGATGAGTGCCGGCTGATAGCGGGCCTGTAGAAAGCGATCGACGATGTCGGTCACCCGGGCGCTGTCGACCGGGACGAAGCGCCGCACCCGGGCGATAACCGCTCGCAGCGAGTCAGCCGACGGAGCAAGCAGCTTGACCGAGTAGCCCGGTACATTCTCGGCAATGATTCGTCCATGCCGGTCGAGAATCGATCCCCGGGGAGGTGTCAGCGGAATCGGCCGCAAGCGGTTGGTCTCCGCCTTCAGCTGGAACTTGCTGTGCTGGATCACCTGGGTCCGGAAGAAGGCACCGCAAAGCACGATAAACGCCGCGATGAGGACCAGACGGGCGACATCGGCCCGCTGCCGCAGCCGGTACGAGTCGAACCCGTTCATGCGTCGAGCCGGACGGAAAACATGCTGCGGAACAGGATCAGCACCATGAGAGCCAACCCGGCGGTGGTCAGCGCCTGCAGTGGGCTGTACACGGTCAGCTCAGTGAACATCTGGCGGTGGTCGGTTCCGCTTGCGACCAGGACAATGAAATCTCGCAGCCACAGGCCCGCCGCCACGAAGCCAGCGTTCACCAGCATGTTGTCGGCAAAGAACACAGCGCGACCCCACGAGGCCAGATAGCCGACCAATGTGTGGGCCAGTGCGCCGGCCCCAAAGCGCGCGGGCGTGAGCGTGTCGGCAATGAGACCGACCGCAAAACCGGCCAGAGCGGCGAGACCGGGGCGGCTACGCATGGCAAACAGCATCAGGGCAATCAGCAGAAAGTCCGGACTGATCCGCGCGTCCCAGAGGCGGGGTCGCACATAGAACTGAAGCCCCACCATCAGGAGCATCACCAGCAGCAGTTGCACCCGGCTCACGCGGTTGGAGCTCATGGGACCGAGTCCTTTGGCGCCGGTGGGGGGCCGCTGGTAGTGCCGCCCTGCATTGGCGATGACGGGGTGCCACCCTGGCCTGCAGAGGGTGGAGTGCGGCTTTGAGCCGGAGTGGTCCTGACCAACGAGTCGCGCCGGGCAGCTCGGGCCGCCTTGACGGCCTGAGCCACAGAGTCAATCCGGCGCAGCCGGGCGATTGAATCCAGCCGCACCGCCGCCAGTAGGGAGTCGCTGGGGAAAGCGGCGGCCAGATCGCGCGTCTGAGAAGTGCCCGCCAGCACGAGGACGTGAGCCGCGGATCCCGGGTTGGCGGCGGGGCGGAGCCGGTAGACCCGCTCCCACCCCGCTTCCTCGCGCACTGTGCCGATCACAGTGCCGACCGGGATTCCCTTGGGAAACACACCACCGAGACCGGAGGAGAGCACCAGGGTACCGAGCGGCACCGAGTCCCGGTAGGGCACCCCCCGGAACTCGAGGGCTCCCTCCCCGTTGCGGCCTTCATTGGATGGCGCCACAACTCCGAACGCGTTGCCGCTCACGGTAAAGGCGCTGACCCGAAACTCGGGGTGAGCCCAGGACATGGCGACGCTGCTGTTCCCCGAGACGCTGGAAACCATACCGATCAGTCCCTCGGGGGCAATCACCGGGCTGAACAGCACCACCCCCTGCCGCGACCCCACGCTCAGCAGCAGCGTCCGTCCATCCATCGCCTGCGGCTGGTGCAGCACCTCGGCGGAGAGGTAGCCGGTATTGAGCCTGCGGCTCAGTCGCAGAAGCTGGCGCAACCGTTCGTTCTCGGCCCGCAGCGACGGCAGGAATTGAGAAAGGTAGGCGGTGGAATCGCGCTCGAGAGTGATTTGACGGAAACGGACCCGGCTGGTGCGTCCTTCTTCCGCCCGGGTCTGCAGCCAGACCAGCGGGAACAGTACGCTCTCACGGAGCGTGTCGGCCACTCCGCGACCCCAGGTAACCGGCGAGAACAGCCCAAAGAACGAGAGGCCGAGACAGAGCAGAAATAGCAATGTGTCCCGGCGCGAGTAACGGCGATCTGACGTGCTGATCATGCTCAGGAAGACAGCACGCTGCGGTATTTCTCGAAGTCGTCCAGGATCCGGCCGGTTCCGCGGACGACGCAGGTCAGCGGATCCTCGTCAACATGGATGGGAAGTCCGGTCTCCTGCGCGAGCAGCAGATCCAAACCTCGAATGAGCGCCCCGCCACCGGTCATCACGATGCCGCGATCGACGATGTCACTGGCAAGCTCCGGGGGCGTGATCTCCAACGCACGCCGCACCGCATCCACGATCTGTTGAATGGGCTCCTGGATCGCTTCCCGGATCTCGGTCGAGTGCACCCGCACGGTTTTTGGGATGCCGGACACGAGGTCCCGGCCCTTCACTTCCATCTCGCGCTCGTCTCCGGTAGGAGCAGCGGAGCCGATCTTGATCTTGATGGCTTCCGCGGTGGGCTCTCCAACCAGGAGGTTGTAGTTCTTGCGCATGAACTGGACAATGGCCTGGTCGAGCTCATCACCCCCGGTACGGATCGAGGTGTCGGAGACGATACCCGACAGGGCGATCACCGCGATCTCCGTGGTACCCCCACCGATATCGATGACCATGTTTCCGGTCGGCGTCTCCACCGGCAGGCCGACCCCGATTGCGGCCGCCATCGGCTCAGCAACCATGAGCACCTGCTTGGCGCCCGCGGTCTCCGCCGAGTCCCGCACCGCGCGCCGCTCTACCTCGGTGATCCCGGAGGGGACGCAGACGATCACCTTCGGCTTTACCCGGAAAACGTGCTTGTCGATGATCGTCTTAAGGAAGTACCGGAGCATCTTTTCGGTGACATCGAAATCGGCGATGACCCCGTCCTTCAGAGGCCGGACCGCCAGGATCCCGTCGGGAGTCCGACCCAGCATCCGCTTGGCCTCGAGTCCGATCCCCTTGATCTTGCCCGTGGCCTTCTCGATCGCGACAACCGAAGGCTCGTTGAGCACGATGCCTTCGCCTTTGACGTAGATGAGAGTGTTGGCCGTGCCGAGATCCACCGCTATTTCATTGGCGGGCAGCCAGGACATCAGATTCAAACCGGGAAATTTCATCGAGGAGCCGCTGGACACATAGGTTGAGAAGGTACTCGGGCGCTTTACCGACTGGTAGCGGATCGTGTCCCCATTACGTGCCGCTGCTTCCGAATCCACCTGTTCCTCGTGCGGTAGGGGGCAACTTTTCAACAGTTTGGAATGCCACTCGCTCTACTCGTGCCACGATCATCTGGGCAATGCGCATGCCCCGGGTGACCTGAAAGGTTTCGGACCCAAGGTTAACCAGCGCCACCATCAACTCGCCCCGGTAGTCGCTGTCGATCGTGGCCGGGGTGTTCGGCAGGGTGATGCCGTGCCGCAGTGCCAAGCCAGATCGGGGCCGCAACTGACACTCGAACCCCACAGGAACCGCGATGCTGAAACCGGTCCGAAAGAGCTTCCGCTCGAACGGCGCCAGTTGCCCGTCCTCCGCGCTGGCCAGGTCATAGCCGGCGGAGCCCGGGGTGGCTGGACTGGGAAGCGGGAGCCCCTCGGCATGGGGGAGGCGGGCGATGAGGACGTCAACCGCAGCCTCGGACAGTACCCGCTCAGACAACGGTGGCTACGTCGGTCAGGGGGAGACGGAAGGCTTCGGCCACCCCTGGGTACACCACTTTGCCCTCCACGACATTCAGGCCGAGCCGTAACGCAGTGTCGGACCTGCACGCGGCACGCCAACCGAGCTTGGCGAGCTTAAGTCCGTATGGCAGCGTAGCATTGGTGAGAGCGAGGGTGGAGGTCCGGGGGACGCCGCCCGGCATATTTGCGACGGCGTAGTGCAGAATGCCGTCTACGAAGTAGGTGGGGTTCTCGTGGGTGGTGGGCTTGATGGTCTCGACGCACCCGCCCTGGTCGACCGCCACGTCCACAATGACAGACCCCGGCTTCATCAGCTTGAGGTCGGCCCGCTTGACCAGATGGGGGGCTTTGGCACCCGGCAGAAGGACAGCTCCCACCACCAGATCGGCCCGGCGGATCGCGTCCAGGATGTTATGGCGGTTGGAGTACACGGTATCGACGTTGGCCGGAAGGACGTCGTTGAGGTAGCGCAGCCGGTCCAGGGAAATGTCGAGGATCGTCACGTGGGCTCCGAGCCCGGCGGCCATTTTGGCGGCGTTGATCCCGACCACCCCACCTCCAATGATCGCGACCTCCCCCGGCGCAACGCCGGGCACTCCGCCTAACAGAATACCGCTGCCGCCAAAGACCTTCTCGAGATACTTGGCACCTTCCTGCACCGCCATGCGGCCCGCCACTTCGGACATCGGGGTGAGCAGTGGCAGCTCCCCGCTGTCGAGCTGGACGGTCTCGTAGGCCACGGCCACAGCGCCCGAATCGATGACCGCGCGCGTGAGGTCCTCGGCAGCGGCGAAGTGGAAGTAGGTGTAGATGACCTGCCCCCGGCGCATCCGGGGCCACTCGACGGCGATCGGCTCCTTGACCTTCATGACCATCTCGGCCTGCTGCCACACCGCGTCGGCCGTAGGCAGAATTGCGGCACCAACGCCGCGATAGGCCTCGTCGGAAAATCCGCTTCCCTCCCCCGCTCCCTCTTCCACGAACACTGAGTGTCCCGCCGCGATCAGAGCCTCGGCTCCTGCCGGCACCAGCGCAATGCGATTCTCGTTGGTCTTGATCTCCTTGGGGACGCCGATCTTCATGGACTCCTCTTGAGTGACGGCTTCGTTGATAATAGTGAGCGGTGAGCAGTAAGCGGTGAGCGGGCTTGCCCAAGAGACCAGGGAAACATTACGGAGTATTCGCCAGCATTCTCCGCTTACCTCTCACCGCTTACCGCTTACCGCTTTCCGCTTTCCGCTTTCCGCTTTCCGGTCCCAAACGTACTACCGTCTGGCGCTCGGGGGCGAAGAACTCGCCGGCGACCTCCGCAACCTCCTCGGAGGTCACCGCATCGATCTCCCGCAACATCTCATCCAGAGGCCGGTACCGGTCATCGTGCAGGATGAACCCGGCCAGCCGGCCCATCCGGGCGGCGGGACTCTCCAGCGAGAGCATCACCTGTCCCTTGAGCTGCTGCTTCCCATTGATCAGCTCGGTCATCGGGAGGCCTTCACGGGCCAGGCGCGCATATTCGGCATTGATGGCCGCCACAGCGCGGTCGGCCGTCGCCGGCTGGGTACCGACGTATACTCCCAACTGACCGGAGCCCTGATAGAAGTGCTTGTAGGCGAAGATTGCGTAGGCGAGCCCCAACTCCTCGCGGACCCGCTGAAAAAGGCGGCTGGACATGCCGCCACCGAATACGTTGGTGAGAATGGCCAGCGGAAAGCGCCGAGGGTCGCGCAGTGGGAAGGTATCGGTGCCAAAGACGATATGGGTCTGGGCAGTATCCCGCTCCTCGGCGCGGCACGCACCCTGAACGGCAGGGGCCGAGGCAACGGCCTCACGAGGCAGCTCTCGCTGATCACCCTCGAACCAGCCTTCCCGCTCGAGCACCGTCAGGAGCTGATCGTGATTCACCTGCCCCGCCGCGGCAATCACGCAATTTCCCGGGTAATAGCCACGCCGGTGCAGGACCTTGAGATCCTCGGCCGTGAGGGCGGCGAGAGATTCGGGCGTGCCGAGAATGGAGTATCCGTAGGGATGGTCCGGCCAGAGCGTTTCCGCGTGCAGCTCGAACACGAGGTCGTCCGGCGTGTCGGCGACGCCGCTGATCTCCTCCAGGATCACATTGCGCTCGGGCTCCAGATCGCTCGCGCGAAGGAGCGGATGCCGCACCAGGTCGGTAAGGATCTCGACCGCTAAAGGCAGGTCGGCGTCCAGAACGTGCGCTTGATAGCTGGTGTAATCCCGGCCGGTAAAGGCATCCAGCCCGCCGCCCCGGATTTCCAGACCCAGGGCCAGCTCCTGGGCGGTCCGGCGCTCGGTGCCCTTGAAGACCATGTGCTCCAGCAGGTGGGAGATTCCCAGCTGTCGGCGAGGCTCATGGGCGCTGGCGGTGCGAACGTAAATACCCACCGCCACCGAACGGACCCCTGGTAACGTCTCACTGAGAACGACCAGTCCGTTCGGCGCAGTGGTTCGGCGCAACCCTTCGTCGAGTTCAACCGTTTCCACGAAGGGCTATTCCCTTGGCAGGAGCGCCTTCCGGGAGAGCTTCATGCGGCCGCGATCGTCCACCTCGAGCAGCTTGACCTGGACGATGTCGCCCTTCTTGACCACGTCCTCGGTCTTCTCGGTACGGCCGTGCTGGAGCTCGCTGATGTGGAGCAGCCCCTCGACCCCGGGCATGATCTCCACGAAGGCGCCAAAGGCGGTGGTGCTCTTGACCGGCCCTTCGTAGGTCCGGCCCACCTCGGGCTCCGTAGTAATGGCAGCGACCATGGCCCGCGCCTTCTCGCCAGCTTCCCCGCCGACCGCCGAGATTGTCACGACGCCGGTATCCTCGATGCTGATCTTGGCCCCGGTGGCGTCCTGAATGCCGCGGATCGTCTTGCCCTTCGGCCCGATCACGTCGCCGATCTTGTCCGGCTTGATCTGCATCGTGAAGATGCGGGGCGCGTACTTGGAAAGCTCGGTGCGTGCTTCCGGCAACGCCTTGGCCATTTCTTTCAGGATGTGCAGCCGGCCCTTCCGCGCCCGCTCCAGCGCCTGCTCCATGATCTTGAGCTCGAGGCCCATGATCTTGATGTCCATCTGGATCGAGGTGATCCCCTTCTCGGTGCCGGCCACCTTGAAGTCCATGTCGCCGAGATGGTCCTCCGAGCCGAGAATGTCGGTGAGGATCGCCACCTTGTCGCCTTCCTTGATCAGCCCCATGGCGACACCCGCGCAGGGGGCCTTCATCGGCACGCCTGCATCCATCAGGGCGAGTGACCCGCCGCAGACGGTGGCCATCGAGGACGAGCCGTTGGACTCCAGAATCTCGGAGACGATGCGCAGGGTATAGGGGAACTCCTCGTAGTGCGGCAGCAGCGGCTGCAAGGCCCGCTCGGCCAGGGCCCCATGGCCTACTTCGCGGCGGCTGGTACCACGCATCATCTTGACCTCGCCGGTGGCATACGGCGGGAAATTGTAGTGCAGCATGAACGACTTGGTCGTCTCTCCGGCCACGTCGATGCTGTCGATCCGCTGCTCGTCATCCGCGGTTCCGAGGGTGGCCGAGACCAGCGCCTGGGTCTGACCGCGGGTGAATAACGCCGACCCGTGGGTGCGGGGGAGGACGCCGGTCTCGATCGAGATCGGCCGGATGGTGTCGAGGTCGCGCCCATCGACCCGCTCGGAGCGCTCCAGCACCTGCTTCCGCATGACCCGGTACTCGATCTCTTCCAGTTCTTCGTTGATGTCGCGTCCCCGATCCGCATACTCCAGCAGGAGGGTCTGGAGAATCTTTTCCTTGATCGCCTTGACCCCTGAGGAGCGACCCGCCTTGTCCTTGGCGTTGATAGCCTGACCCATGGACTCTTCCGCCAGCTGGCGCACCTTGGCCAGCAGGGCCTGATCGGGCTCTGCCTTGGTCCACTTCATCTTCTGAACCGAGCCGGCCTTGTCGATCAGCTGCTTCTGGAGGCCGAGAAGCTCGCGAATGCCCTTCTGGGCCACCTTCAGCGCCTCGATGATCTCGGCTTCGGAGATCTCGAGCGAGCCGCCTTCGACCATGACGATCGAGTCGGCCGATCCGCTCACCACCAGATCGACGCTGGAGAACTCGAGCTGCTGAAACGTGGGGTTCAGAATCCAGTTACCGTCCATCCGGCCGACCCGCACTGCGGCCAATGGGCCGCTCCACGGCACCGACGAGAGGCCCAGCGCGGTAGCGGCCGCAACCACGCCCAACACGTCGGCATCGTTTTCCTGGTCGGCCGACAGCACCGTCACGAACACCTGCACCTCGTTCTTGAAGCCCTCCGGAAAGAGCGGCCGGATCGAGCGGTCGATCAGCCGGCTGGCCAGAATTTCCTTGTCCGACGGACGCCCCTCGCGCTTGAGAAACCCACCGGGGATTTTCCCGGCGGCGTAGGTCTTCTCGCGATATTCGACGGTCAGGGGGAAGAACGGGAGGGTGGAGACATTCTGCGAGGCGGTCACTGCGGCTAGAACCACGCTGTCGCCGTAGCGAAGGACCACGGAGCCGGCGGCTTGTCTTGCCATGCGGCCGGTCTCGAGGACCAGCGGGCGTCCGGCAAACTCGGTTTCAATCTTCTGAGCGGTCACTGCGTACTCTCTCTTGGTTGGATAGCGTCTTTGCTTCTTAGTCGGGAGTCAGGAGTCTGGAGTCTGGAGAATGGCTGTCGGTCCCGACTCCCGACTCCTAGCTCCTGACTCTCAATACAGAAGGGGCGCCCCGATAGTGGATCAGGACGCCCCTGGTCGGCGCGCGGCGACTAGTGCCGGAGTCCGAGCTGCTCGATCAGCGTCCGGTAGGTCGGCAGATCGCTTCGCTTGAGGTACGTGAGGAGCCGGCGGCGGGTCCCAACCATCTTCAGCAGCCCGCGGCGGCTGTGATGATCCTTGGAGTGGGTGCGGAAATGATCGGTAAGGGAGTTGATCCGCTCGGTGAGCAGCGCCACCTGTACCTTGGTCGATCCCGTGTCGCTTGCGT
>JALYPB010000135.1 GCA_030856585.1 Gemmatimonadota bacterium
CGAGGAGCGAATCGATGTGGTCACCGAGGGCGAGTACGTGCCCCAGGGCAGCCGGGTGCAGGTGGTGCAGAGCGATGGGTACCGGCACGTGGTGAGGGCAGTCGGGAGCTAGGAGCTAGGAGCTCGAAGGCCTGGGCTGCCGCTTCGGTTCCTCTCAGCTCCCGACCGCCAACTCCCAACGATCGACCAGGGCATCTCTTACTTGAGGAATACACACCCGTGGACCAATCCACACTGAGTCTGGGCGTCGTGTTCGCGCTCATCTTCATCGGCTTCATTCTGCTGGTCATCTTTTTCCGGTTCATCCCCGTGGGGCTGTGGATTACGGCCTGGGCGTCCGGCGTGCCGGTGTCGTTTCTCACCCTGTTCGGCATGCGGTTCCGGAAGGTGAACCCGTCCAACATCGTGAATCCGCTCATCAACGCCTCCAAGGCCGGACTCGACCTCAACATCAACGAGCTCGAGGCCCACTACCTCTCCGGCGGGAACGTCCAGCGGGTGGTGAGCGCGCTGATCTCGGCGGACAAGGCCGGCATCCCGCTCACCTTCAAGCAGGCCACCGCGATCGATCTGGCGGGCCGGGATGTTTTCGAGGCAGTGCAGGTCAGCGTCAACCCCAAGGTGATTACGACCCCCAAGGTGGCCGCCATGGCCAAGGACGGCATTCACCTGCTGCCCCTGGCACGGGTCACGGTTCGGGCCAATATCAACCGGCTCGTCGGCGGCGCGGGCGAGGAGACCATCCTGGCGCGAGTGGGCGAGGGCATCGTGAGCACCATCGGCTCGGCCTCCTCGCACAAGGCGGTGCTGGAGAACCCGGATCTCATTTCCAAGACGGTGCTGGCCAAAGGGCTCGATGCGGGGACCGCGTTCGAGATCCTCTCCATCGATATCGCCGACGTGGACGTGGGGAAGAACATCGGAGCCGAGCTTCAGACCGATCAGGCCGAGGCCGACAAGCGCATCGCGCAGGCCAAGGCGGAGGAACGGCGGGCGCTGGCCGTTGCCATGGAGCAGGAGTTCAAGGCGGAGGCCCAGAACCAGCGGTCGAAGGTGATTGCGGCGGAAGCCCAGATCCCACTAGCCATGGCGGAGGCGTTCCGCAACGGGAATCTCGGCGTCATGGATTATCAGCGATACCGGAATGTTCAGGCAGACACGGCCATGCGGCAGTCGATTGCCGGGCAGGGCGACGCCAATACGGCGCAGGGTTCCTGAGCCGTGGACTTCGACGCGGTTCTTGTTCTCGGCGCCCTCTGGTTTCTCTTCAACCTCATAACGGGCTTGAAGCGAAAAAGTGCCCCCCCACGCCAGTCCCAACCAGGGGCGCCCGACAGGCCGCCACTGTCATCTCAGCCGGACGGCACCCAGCGCGAAGGCTCCCGTCTGGAGCAGATGCTGCGTGAGTTCGAACGGGCGCTGGACCAGGCCGGAGCCAGCGACAGGCCGAGGAGCCTCTCACTGCCCGAGGAGGAGGAGGTTGAGGAGCGCGAGTCTCTGGAAACGGAGCCGGAGGTCGTAAGCCTGGAGCAGGAGGTGCGCCGCACTCCGAGGCGAGAGTTCACCCAGGACGCCGACGCCGAGCAGCTGGTGGCCCGCCGGATCACGGCGGCCTCGGTTCGGGACAGCGCCCGTACCAAGACGGATCACGCCCTGTTCGACAACCAGATTCGGCAGGAGCCGGCGGAGCACACCGCGACTCGGGGTTACACGGCGGAGGAGCTCCGCCGGGCGGTAGTGTGGCGGGAGATCCTGGGGCCGCCGGTCAGTGAGAGGTGAGATGTAAGAAGTAAGAAGGAACAAATGTCACTTTTTCTCACCTGTCACTTCTCACCTCACTTCTTACGCCGCCAAATCGCTCCTCGTATGCGGCCATCGCCCTCACGATCGCCGCCCGAGCTGCCTCGGCCCCCTCAAACCCGCGGGTCTCGGTGTGGGTCCCCTCCAGGTCCTTGTACACCCGGAAGAAGTGCTCGATCTCCTTGAGGTAGTGCTGCGGGATGTCGTCCAGCTCGTTGAGACCGTCGGAGTAGGGATCACTCAGCGGTACGGCCAGAACCTTCTCGTCAGCTGCTCCGGAATCCACCAGATGGAACAGACCGATCGGCCGGGTGTCGACCAGGCACCCGGTGAACACGGGGATCTTCAACAGGACGAGCACGTCGAGCGGATCGCCGTCGTCGCCCAGGGTCCGTGGGAGAAAGCCATAGTCGCCGGGGTAGTGCACCGCGCTGTGGAGAACCCGATCCAGCCGAAACACACCCAGCTTCTTGTCCAGTTCGTACTTGTTTCGCTCGTTGGTGGGAATCTCGACGACCGCCGTGACCTCCAGCGGCGGGTTGGGGCCGGTGGGGATGTCATGCCAGGGATGAAGCCCGCGGCTGGGGACGATTGGCACGATAGTGGTTGTCCTCGACGGAGCAGTGGATCGCGCTACTGAGCGAGGCGGAAAGCTATCGAGGTCCTGTGGCGGCACCAAGACGGCCGGCCTCCGGCTTGCGTCACCGACTCGCTCCGACGATGTTACCCGCCCGGCCCGAGTGGCGGAATGGCAGACGCAACGGACTCAAAATCCGTCGAGGGCAACCTCGTGCGAGTTCGACTCTCGCCTCGGGCATTACACTGCAGGACCGACTTCCGTACCCGCACTTCCCCAGGGTAGCCGTTCAGCGGAGGCACCTCATGCGCAGCGCCGCTCACTTTCGGGGCCACCCGATTCATCCGATGCTCATACCGTTCCCGATTGCCTTTCTCACGGGGGCGTTTGTGGCTGACCTTGCCGGTCGGGTGACTGGGCACGCCACCTGGTGGGCGACCGGAGGATACCTCGCGATAGCGGGCATACTAACGGCATTGTTGGCCGCAGTGCCCGGCCTCATAGACTACTTCCGGACAGTGCCCCCCAAGAGCTCCGGCAAGCGCCGGGCGACAAAGCACATGCTGCTGAATCTTGGGGTAGTGGCCGTCTTTGCGGTGGCGACGTACCTACGGAGGGACGCTCTCGAGCCTCAAACCTCGGTGGTGATTCTGGAGGGCATCGCGGTCGTGATGATGTCGGTTGCCGGGTGGCTTGGCGGAGAGCTGGTGTCGCGCAATCAGATCAGTGTGGATCATCGCTACGCCCGGGCGGGTAAGTGGCAGGAAGCCAGCCTCGACGCGGATTCGGAGAAGCCGGTGGTGGTCGCCAAGTCGGGCGAGCTGGAGGTGGACCAGATGAAGCTGCTCCGCCTGGGCGGCCGCAGACTGGTGCTGGCACGCACGCGCGAGGGATACGTGGTCTTCGACGACGCGTGCACCCACCGGGGCGGATCTCTGGCCGGCGGGGTGATGATCGATGGAGTGGTGCAATGTCTTTGGCACGGCTCTCAGTTCGACTGCCGAACCGGCGCGGTGAAGGCGGGGCCGGCGAAGGAACCGGTCGAGACCTACAAGGTTCGCGAGAGTGAAGGCAAAGTCATGCTCACTCTCGGCAAACTGGTATGAGCGTAATCACGCTTTTGACCGGGTAATGGCGATCTTGAAGCCATCCGGGTCCTGAGCGGTGAAGCCGTAGGCATCCCAGCGCTCCCCCGGCTCCTCCACGAGGGTACCGCCAAAGGCTCGGAGTCGCTCGGCGATGGCGTCGACATCCTGGCTGGTGTCACACCAGAGGCGAAACCCTGTTCCCTTGGCACGACCCTTTCCCTTGGCAAAGTCGTCCTGGGAAAGCCCCAGCTCATACGCGCCCGCCCTGAGCATCACGCCCTTCAGCTGTCCGCCATCCTCCCAGCGCTCCGCCACGAAAAAGCCGAGCCCGTCGCGGTACCACGCCAGGCTGGCCTGAAGGTCGTCCACGGTAAATGTGGGTGTAACCGAGCGGAGCCGGAGCGACTCGGGCTGCTGCCGCTTCGTTTGGCTGGCCGGCTGAGGCTTTTCGGACATGTTTCCTCCCTGGAACTCCTGGATCCGTCTGATTGATTGCGAGGGGGGCACTGCTTCTCATCGTAAGCTAGCGGGCTAACCTCATGTCGGCCCCTGCCGGCCCCAGCGTTCTCCCGGAGGTGGTACGTCCACGTTGCGGAGCGGGGGGATCTTGCTGGTGAACGGCATGCCCCGTGATTCGGTCCGTATTATCGTCTCGCACCCGGTAGGCCGCAGGGAAGTCCGACGATTGCTCCATCCACTCCTGAAGCACCCCCGCAAGCTTTCGGACTGTGTCGGCGTAGGCCGGCACGTCGGCGACGTTGCGAAAGCTCCCAGGGATCGGCAGCCAAGATCGTAGAGCTCGAGCCTGGCACGGGAGCCTGGAAGAGCCGCTGTTGCGCCGGAGTGAGCCGCCCGGCCCTGGCACGGCGGCCGCTTTGAAGCCGCGTATTGTCATGCTAGCTAAGGTATCACCGCGGGCGACCGGGCAGGAGACCGACTACAATCCGTCATGATCCAGCGACTCACCGGTCTCAACATCTACCCTATCAAGTCAGCGCGGGGCATCGCGCTCGACCAGTCGGAGGTCGACGAGTTCGGGCTGCGCCATGACCGCCGCTGGATGGTGGTCGATGAGTCCGGGCTATTTCTGTCCCAGCGCAGCCACCCGCGCCTGGCCCTCGTCGTCCCCGGCATCAGCGATCATACGCTCCAGATAGACGCGCCCGGAATGCCGCCGCTGCGAACGCCGCTGCACCCCCGAGAGTTGGTTTCCACTCGCGTCACGGTGTGGGACGACACCTGTATGGCCGATTGGGCTGGCGACGAGGCAGCAGAGTGGTTCTCGGATTTCCTCGGCACCGCCTGCACCCTGGTTCACATGCCTGATGAGGTTATCCGCCCTGCCAACCCTGCGTTCGCCGCGGCGGGCGTGCGAGTGGGCTTTGCCGACGGGTTTCCCTTTCTGCTGATCTCGGAGGAGTCGCTGGCCGATCTGAATAGCCGGCTTACCAATCCGCTTCCGATGAACCGATTCCGGCCCAATCTCGTGGTCGCGGGTGGTGAGGCATATGGCGAGGATCGGTGGGGGAGATTCGAGATTGGAGGAGTACGGCTGGAAGTAGTAAAGCCTTGCGAGCGCTGCCTGGTCACCACCACGGACCAGGCCACTGGTGAGCGCGGGAAAGAGCCGCTCCGCACCCTTGCCACGTATCGCAAGGTGGGCAACGACCTGATGTTCGGACAGAATGTGGTGCACGAGAACATTGGGTGCCTTCGTGTCGGCGACTCGGTCACGGTCGTTAACCCGGCCGATTCCTCGCTCCACTCGGAATGACGCCGTTCCCTAGTACATTCCCACCCCATGGAAGTCCAAATCTTCGGCATCAAGAAAAGTCCCGACACCAGGAAGGCGCTCCGCTTTTTCGCCGAGCGGCGGGTCAAGACCCACTTCGTAGACCTCCTGGAGCGTGCCGCCTCGCCCGGGGAGCTCAGGCGGTTTGCCCAGAAGTTCGGGGTTGAGGCCCTGGTCGACCGCCAGTCGCGCCGGTTTCTCGACCTCGGCCTGAGTGCCGCTCGCTTCAGCGAGGACCGCTGGCTGGATAAGCTGGCGGAGGAGCCGTTGATGCTCCGGATGCCGCTTGTCCGCCACGGCTCCCAGCTGACCGTGGGAGAGGCCACCGAAGCCTGGCACACCTGGACCGGCCGGTGACCCAGTTCTCAGTGTCTGGTGTTGCGGTCGAGTTCGGAGCAACCCGCCTCTTCAGCGACGTCACCTTCACTGTTGCCCAAGGTGAGAAGTGGGGGGTGATAGGACGGAACGGCAGTGGCAAGACCACCCTCTTCCGGCTCCTCACCGGCGAAGCCGAGCCGAGCAAGGGCACGGTGTCCCGTGTCTCGGGGCTCGACTTCTCGGTGATGGAGCAACATCGCGAGTTTGCCGGGGCCGCGACCGTCTGGGAAGCGGCGGCGGGCCCGTTCGCGGAGCTCCTGGAGCTGGAACGGTCGCTGGGCCTACAGGGAACCGCGCTGGCCGAGGCCGGAGATGCCTGCACGCCGGCAATGCTGGCGCGCTATGATCGGGACCTGGAGCGGTTCGAGCGCGAAGGCGGTTACACCCTGGCCCCCCGGATCGACGCCGTTCTCCACGGTCTGGGGTTCGATCCCGACCAGGCTCGGACCCGGGCGCTGGCCGGGCTGAGCGGGGGAGAGCGTGGCCGAGTCGCCCTGGCGCAGCAGCTCGTGGCGCCGGCCGATGTTCTCCTGCTGGACGAGCCGACCAACCACCTCGACCTCGAGACTACCCGCTGGCTGGAGGGCTATCTGGCACAGCTGGATGCCACTGTGCTCCTGATCAGTCACGACCGCGCATTCCTGCAAGCGGTGATAGACCACGTGCTGCACGTCGAGGCGGGCACGGTCACCCCGTATGCCGGCGACTACGAGGCATTCGTCCGCCAGCGGGCCGAACGACGCGTGGCGCAGCAGCGCGCCTTTACCAAGCAATCCAAGGTGCTCGCGTCGGAGGAGGACTTCATCCGGCGCAATATCGCGGGGCAGAAGAGTGCCCAGGCGAAGGGGCGCCGGCGGCGCCTGGAACGGGTGAGCCGCCTCAGTGCGCCCGAGGGCGAGGAGGGGGTGATGTCGCTCCGGCTGGAGACCGATGCGCGGGGTGGCGATCAGGTCCTGGTGGCGGACAAGGTTCGGGTAGCGATCGGTGATCGCGTGCTGCTGGACCGATTCTCTGCCAGTGTCCGCCGCGGCGACGTGATCGGGTTCATCGGTCCTAACGGGGCAGGGAAGACGACGCTGCTCCGCGCGTTCGTGGGCGAGCGTCGGTCAGACGGGGGTGAGGTTCGGATTCCCGATTCGGTCAGTCTTGCCCATTATCGCCAGGATCTTGCACAGGTGCCGGCCGATCGGTCGCTGTACGATCTGATAAACGAGCTGCGGCCCGCCTGGGGTCGTGGTGCGATACAGGGTCACCTCGGCCGCTTCGGCTTTTCCGGTGACTCGGTGCTGCGTCAGGCCGCCACGCTCTCGGGCGGCGAGCGCGCCCGGGTGGCGCTGGCCATGATGATGCTGTCCGGTGCCAACCTTCTCCTCTTCGATGAGCCTACCAACCACCTCGACGTCGAGTCGATCGAGGTCCTGGAAGACGCCATCGAGGCCTACGAGGGAACCGTGATCCTGGTAAGTCACGATCGGGCATTGCTGCGTGCCCTGACCACACGGGTGTGGGTGCTGCACGAGAGCCGTATCACCGATTTTCCCGGGAGCTTCGGCGAGTGGGAGACGGCCAGCGTGGAGCGGGCCCACGCGGCCTCCGTCGCGGCCGCCGAGGAGGAATCGCTCCGGCGGGTGCATGAGCGGAAGCAGACGCGCCGCGCCGATTCGGGGAAGAAGCAGCAGTCGGCCCGTCGAACGGCTGAGCGGGCGCTGGCCGAGGCAGAGTCGGCGGTGACGACGTGGGAAGATCGGGTCGCCGCGCTCCGGGCTCGGCTGGAGGATCCGGCGCTGTACGCCACGCCGGAGGGCGGCGTTCAGGCCCATACGATCGGGGGAGAGCTGGAGGTAGCTCGCAACGAGCTGGAGCGAGCGTTTGCCCAGTGGGAGGCTGCCACCGCAGCTTTAGAAAAGGCTTAGCCACGGATGAACACGGATGAACACGGATGAACACGGATGGGAACGGATCGCTCCTGTTTCTCCTGCGCTCCGTTTCCAAGGCACCAGCCCGAAAAGCCATTAGTGAATGCACACCAACCAGCTTCATGTAGCGGCCGAACTACATCGGTGTGTTGTTGACCAATAGCACTGGGCAATGGATCGCAAAAGGAGCCCAGAACGGTCACGGAGCGATCCATTCCCATCCGTGTTCATCCGTGGCTAAGCCGTTTTGTCTGTTTCCGAGATGCTCACTATTGGCGGAGTCCGGAGGGTCTGAAGCACGACACAGTACCGCTCGGTGAGCTTCAGCAGCGTGGCGAGCTGGTCCGCGGTTGCATCGCTGTCCAGGTTGAGACGCAAGCGGATCGCCTGAAATCCCACCGGCACTTCCTTGCTCACCCCCAACGTGCCCCTGAAGTCCAGATCACCTTCGACCTCTACGGTTCCGCCCCGAATCGGGATCTCCAGCGCCGCCGCCACGGCGCGCAGGGTCACGCCGGCGCAGGCGGCGAGGGCCTCGAGCAGCATGTCACCGGAGCAGGCCTGAAGCCCGGTTCCGCCGGTTGCGGGATGGAGGCCGGCCTCGACCAGCGCCCGCCCCGTCTCCACCCGGCAGCTGACGCCGGGGCTGTCCAGGCTGCCTGATGCTCGAAGGGTGATCACGGCTGTGCTTGGCTGGTCCCGGTACTGCTGCTTCAGTGGAGCTTGAAGGGCGCGCAGGTCCTCGGCTTCCATCGTCGGTCCCCGTAGAGGTTGCCGAACCGTAGTAACGGACAAAGCAAAACGGGAGCGGCCAGGCCGCTCCCGTCTTACTAGCACCTCCTGCTGGAACTAGTGGCTGGTGACGCCCACGCCGATCTGCAGGACGTTCGCGGAGCCACCGCTGAAGCCACCCCGGAACCAGTTGGCCACCGGAGTGATCGACAGGTTACGACCAACGCGGACGTCGTAGCCCACGCCGCCGAGCACCCCGAAGCCGGAGGAGCCGCCGCCGGAGCCACTGTCGAGCGCAGAGAAGCCCGCGCCGGCCTTCACGAACATCCCGTTGCTGGTCATCGGGTACCAGTACACTGCACCGGAGATGTTGGTCATGGTCAGCCGCGCGCCCAGCTCGCTCTTCGTCCATACGTTGGTCTCAACACCCAGCAGAACGTTCTGCCGGACGGCGCCGCCCAGCGCCAGGTAAGCGCTCGGTGCGCCTGTGCGATCGGTGCAGCCTTCGCAACCCAGTGAGCCGTAACCCAGCCCGCCCCCGATCCAGAACCCTTGCCGCGTCTGCGCCTGCTGGGCGAAAGCGGTGCCAGCCAGCAGAAC
>JALYPB010000142.1 GCA_030856585.1 Gemmatimonadota bacterium
GGGCCAGGGTGCGGGCTGCCGCCAGACCGGTGTAGCCACCGCCGATGATGGCGACGTCGGTGGATTCGGGCAGTGGGGCGGGTGCCCCTTGGGCGGGTGGTCGGCGGGGCAGTTCAACCTGATCAGACCACAGACATCGTTCGATCATCCTTACCCCATGCAAGAACCCGCAACCGAACCTCAAATTCCTGAACGTGCCTTCGTCCTACTGCCCCGCTGTCCCGCTGTCCCGCCTATTTCGCGCGCGCCAGCCGGTCAGCCAGATAGATCAGGATCGCTGTCGCGACCAGAATGATGGTACTGATGGCATTGATGCTCGGCTCCACGTTCTTCCGCACCATGCCGTACACCACGATCGGCAGGGTGGAAGACCCGGGCCCCGACACGAATGACGTGATGACGAAATCATCGAACGACATCGTGAAGGCCAGCAGCGCCCCCGACAGGATACCGGGCCAGAGCTGGGGAACAGTCACCTTCCAGAACGTGGTGATCTCATCGGCGCCCAGGATCATGGCGGCCTCCTCCAGGTTCTCGTCCATCCCCTGGATGCGCGCGAGGACCACGATCACCACGAAGGAGATGCAGAACGCCACATGAGCGATGGTGATCGTGGTGAGCCCGAGCGGGAACTTCAGCAATACGAACAGAAGGAGCAACGAGATCCCGGTGACGATCTCCGGCGTGACGATGGGCACGTACAGGAAGCCCTCCAGCAAGCGCCGCCCCCGGAACTGCTGCCGGCCCAGCGCCAGGGCCAGCAGGGTGCCGAACACCGCTGAGATGACCGTTGCCGCTCCGCCTACGATGAGGCTGGCCTTGAGGCCTCGCAGAATGTCCGGCCGCTCCAGGAGACGCTGGTACCACTGCAGGGTAAATCCGCGCCAGTCCACCGAGAACTTGGAATCGTTGAAGGAGAACACCACCAGCACGAGGACGGGCAGGTGCAGGAAGAAGTACACGACCGCAGTTACGGCTATGAGCCATCGGGGAAGTCCCCTGCTCACAGGGACGGCGCTCCGCCGGAGCTGCGGTCCTTCACTCTCAGGTAAAACATCACCGCGCCCAGCACGAGTGCCATGACGATGAAGGATGCGGCCGAGCCGAACGGCCAGTTGCGCGCACTGGAGAACTGATTCTGCACCAAATTGCCGATCATAACCTGCTTGGCTCCCCCGAGCAGGTCGGCCGTGAGGAAGGATCCGAGAGCAGGGATGAAGACCAGTAAGGATCCAGCGACCACCCCCGGCGTCGAGAGCGGGAGCGTCACCCTGCGAAACCGCGCTGCCGGACGTGCCCCGAGGACCTCAGCCGCCTCGAGGAGCGACAGGTCTACCTTTTCCAGCGACGCATAGATCGGAAGGATCATGAAGGGCAGGAAGCCGTAGACCAGACCGGCCATGACCGCGAATGGCGTGTACAGGATCGTCAACGGGTCATCGATCATGCCCAGCTTGAGCAGCCAGGAGTTGATGAGCCCGGTGTCTCGCATCAGGAAGATCATGGCGAAGGTGCGCACCAGGAAGCTGGTCCAGAACGGCAGCACCACCAGGAACAGCAGGAACGTTCGCCAGCGGCCACTGCGCGCGATGACGTAGGCCACCGGGTAACCGAGGAGGAGGCAGATGACGGTGCAGGCGATCGACCAGGAGAAAGTCCGCTGCAGCACCTGGAGGTAGAGGGGATCGAAGAAGCGGGCGTAGTGTTCCAGGGTAAAACCCGGCTCGACCCCGCCATAGATCCCGCGAGGCATGAGGCTGTACACCAGCATGATGACCAGCGGCACCATGAAGAAGGCCAGCAGCCAGAATCCGCCCGGCGCTACCAGTGCCCATGCTCGTGCCTGCGGCCGAGTGTACAGCCACGCGAGGGCCCGTTCCCGGAAGGCGGCCACTAGTCCTCCTCCAGGATCTGGCAGTCCTCCGGAAGCCAGGCCACCGCGGCGGCATCTCCGCGTTTCCAGACGAGCGGTTTGATCAGCTGGCCTTCGTTCCGCAAGGCCACGGTGACATCGCCTGCCTGGGGAACGGTTACGATCACGTGCATCGTCTCACCGAGGTAGATGATGTCTCGCACGGTGCCAGCCAGCGCGTTCTCGCCTGGTGGGACCGCGTCGGGCCGCTGCACGTCCATCCACTCGGGCCGGACCGCGATCCTGATCTGCTGTCCGGTCCTCAGATTGGGATTGTGGGGGACCCGGAAGGACCCTCCACCCTCCCGCTTGACCTCCCACTCGCCGTTCACCCGGTCACCCAGGCGCCCATCGAAGAAGTTCGACTCTCCGATAAACTTGGCCACGAACGCGGTGCGGGGATTTTCGTAGATCTCCGCCGGCGTTCCCAGTTGGGCTACCCGCGCATTGTCCATGACGGCAATGCGATCGGACATCGTGAGCGCTTCCTCCTGATCATGGGTGACATAGATGAAGGTGGTGCCAAGCTGCTTGTTGAGCGCCTTGAGCTCCAGCTGCATCTCCTTACGCAGCTGGAGATCGATGGCGCCGAGAGGCTCGTCCAGGAGGAGGATGGCAGGCTCCAGCACCAACGCCCGGGCCAGCGCGACACGCTGCCGCTGCCCCCCCGAGAGCTGGCCCGGCATCCGGCTGGAAAAGACATCGGGTTTGAGCCGCACCATCTCCAGAGCCCGGCGCACCCGCCCGTCGATCTCACTCTTCGGGGTTTTCCGCTGCTCCAACCCGAAAGAGACGTTGCGGGCTACGGTGAGGTGCGGAAAGAGCGCGTAGTTCTGGAAGACCATGGCGATCTTCCGCTCGTAAGGCCGTTTCTTGTTGACTGTCTCCCCCAGCAGCCGGACCTCGCCACCATCCTCGTCCGGCTCCTCGAACCCCGCCAGCAGGCGCAAGGTGGTGGTCTTGCCGCAGCCTGAGGGTCCCAGGATCGAAAAGAACTCGCCGCGTCGGATTTCGAATGAGACATCATCCACTGCCTTTACGTCTCCGAAGCTCTTGGAGACGCGGGCGAGTTGAACGACTGGATGGTTGTTGGGCGAGGAAGAAGTTGCCACGAGGAGGAAGTCCTTTGCCGGATCTGGGCAGAGACTAGGTAAACGGCGCCACGCCAGGAAAGCGGCTCGACCGCAGGAACGGCGGCACACGTTGGGCCCGCTCCATCATGGTGGAGTTGCCAGGCATCCGATTGAATTGTTGCGGCATGGTATCGGGAACGTACCCCCACTCGGTAAGCCTGTCGAGAGTAGGCAGTTGCTCTGCGCTTACTTGACCGCCGGTGTCCGCCCGGCGGCGGCCTCGAGCGCGGCGCCGAACACTGCCAAACCCTCATCGATCAGCGCATCGTCGGCCGTTAAGGGTGCCAGCACTCGGATCACGTTGCCATAGGTTCCAGCCGACAGCAGCACCAGTCCTCTCAACAGCGCCCCTGCGAGGACCCGGGCGGTTACCGCCTTGTCCGGAGTCCGGCTTTGGCGGTCCGTTACCAGCTCCATCGCTACCATCGCGCCCAACCCACGGACATCGCCAATGCAGGGATACTGATCCGCCCACTCCCTGAACCGAGCCTTTATGTGGTCTCCGGTACGCTGCGCGTGTGCCGGAATCCGCTCCTCGTCCATCGCATCGAGGACCGCGAGCGCTGCAGCGCAGGCCAGCGGGTTTCCCCCGTAGGTGCCACCGAGTCCGCCCATGTGGGGAGCATCGAGCACGTCCGCGCGACCGGTTATCCCCGCCAACGGCAGCCCGCCAGCCAGAGACTTGGCGGTGATGATCATGTCCGGCACCAGCCCGTAATGCTCAGAGGCGAAAAGCTTACCGGTGCGGCCGAAGCCGGTCTGGATCTCGTCGGCAATGAAGAGAATGCCGTGGTCGCGGGCAAACGCCACCAGCTCGGTCACGTACTCCCTCGGCGCCGGCACGAAGCCACCTTCTCCCAGCTCGAGCTCCATGATGATGGCTGCCACCGAATCGGGATCGACAGTGCTGGCGAAGATCTGCTCCAGGCGCTCCCTGCTGGCCATGCAGCATTGCCCGCCCCCACCCGCTGCGCGGGTAGCCGGCCCGTCCGCCCGTCCGCCCTCCCCGCACCGGTAACAATAAGGAAAGGGAATCCGGTACACCTCCGGCGCGAACGGGCCG